>NZ_JBHUSF010000125.1:0-23771 GCF_042673295.1 Rhodococcus sp. NPDC057014 | reverse complement strand
GCCCCAAGGCGGGTGTGAGAGGCCGAGGTTCCGAGGTCTATCCGACGGCGGCGGGGGACAGGTCCGCGACGAACTCGTGCGTGCCCGAGCCGACGGTGAAGGACGTGGTGCCCGGGAGGTCGACCACGGCCGACGTGCCGGTGGGGATCGTGGCGCGGGCGGTGAGGGTGTCACCGCGCAGCGTCCAGGACACCTCGGCGGGCCCGTACGGGGTCTCGTGCCGCACGGTGCACGAGGTCAGGCCGCCGCCCGGGCGTGGGGCGATCCGGATGCGTCGGTAGCCGGGGTCGAGGGCGTGAAGACCGCCGACCACCCGGTGCAGCCAGTCCGCGACGGCGCCGAGTGCGTAGTGATTGAACGAGGTCATCTCGCCGGGGTTCACGGAGCCGTCCGGGAGCATCGAGTCCCAGCGTTCCCAGATGGTGGTGCCGCCCATCTCCACCGCGTACAGCCACGACGGGCACTCGCGCTGGAGCACCAACCGGTAGGCGGTGTCGAGGTGACCGGTCGAGGTGAGTGCGTCCGCGATCACCGGGGTGCCCGCGAATCCGGTCGAGATGCGGTAGTCGGACTCGGCGACGAGTTCGGCGAGCCGCGCGCCCGCAGCCGCCCGGTGCTCGGCCGGTACGAGGTCGAACACCAGCGCCAGCGAGTACGAGGCCGCCGCGTCGTCAGTGGTGCGCCCGTCCGAGCGCCCGTATGCGTCCCAGAAGGCGGTGCGGGTCGATTCGGCCAGCCTGTGGAAGCGCTGCGCGTCGGTCTTTTCCCCGAGCAGTGCGGCGATTTCGGCGAGTCGAGTGGTCGAGTGCGCGAAGTACGCGGTCGCGACGAGGTAGCGGTCGGACTTGGCGTCGGCCGGATCCTGCGGGGGTGCATCGGGATCGAGCCAGTCACCGAGCTGGAATCCCTCGTTCCACAGATGGTCGGGGCCGGCGAGCCGGTCGACCAACTCGATCCACTTCTTCCCGCTCTCGTACTGGGCACGCAGCACCCCGGTATCGCCGAAACGGGTGTAGAGGTCGTGCGGGGTCAGGACCGTGACATCTCCCCACACGGCACCGGGCCGGTTCGGGGTCCACGTCTTCCCGCCGGGGATGTTGGGCACGTACCACGGCACGGTGCCGTCGGGTTCCTGCTCGATGGCCACGTCCGCCAACCAGGACGACAACATGCCGGCGCAGTCGTAGAGGAAACTCGCCGTAGGTGCGAATACCTGGATGTCGCCGGTCCACCCGAGCCGTTCGTCACGCTGGGGGCAGTCGGTGGGGATGTCGACGAAGTTGCCGCGCATGCTCCAGCGGACGTTCTCGTGCAGCCGGTTCAGACCCTCGTCGGAGCATTCGAACCAGCCGGTGCGGGTCATATCGGTGTGATAGACGCGGGCGACGATGTCGCCGGCTGCGATCTCACCGGGCCAGCCGGTGACCTCGGCGTAGCGGAACCCGTGGATGGTGAACCGCGGCTCCCAAGTCGCGGTGCCGTCGCCACCGAGGGTGTATTCGTCGGTGGCGGCAGCCTGGCGCATGGGCCGGGTATACAGCTCGCCGTCTTGCAGCACCTCGGCGTGGCGCAGTCGGACCGTGTGTCCCCGCTCGCCTTGGATGCGAATTCGCAGGCGGCCGACCAGGTTCTGCCCGAAATCGAGGATCGTCTTCCCCGACGGGGACGTGAAGACGCGCACCGGCT
This sequence comes from Rhodococcus sp. NPDC057014, assembly GCF_042673295.1. NCBI lineage: Bacteria > Bacillati > Actinomycetota > Actinomycetes > Mycobacteriales > Nocardiaceae > Rhodococcus > Rhodococcus sp. NPDC057014. The sequence goes on along the minus strand of NZ_JBHUSF010000125.1, from coordinate 22,085 downwards.
GCACTTCTTCGGTGCACCGGACCGGTGGTCCGATCGGTGCGACGAGAGTGGCCGGATCGCGGTGGGCCGGCCGGACGCCGCGCCAGGCGCTGTCGTCGAAACCCGGTGCGGACCAGCCCTGCTCTTCGGCGCGGCCGTCGTACCGTTCGCCGTCGTACAGGCTCGCCAGGCCGATCGGCCCGGTCGCCGACCGCCAGCTGGTGTCTGTGCCGAACACCTGGGTGGTGCCGTCCCCGTAGGTGACCTCGAGCTGGGCGAGCAGACCGATCCGGTCGCCGTACAGGTTGCGGGTGCCGCCGTTGAACCCGTAGCGGCCGCGATACCACCCGTCGGCGGTGAGGGCCCCGACGACGTTCTCCCCGCCCTCGAGCAGGTCGGTGACATCGTAGGTCTGATACCGCAGCCGGTGGTCGTACGAGGTCCAACCCGGCGCCAACGCGGCATCGCCCACGCGACGGCCGTTGACCTCGAGTTCGTAGAGTCCATGGGCCGTGGCATACAGACGCGCACGCACCGGTGCGCCGGACAGGTGCACCACACCGCGCAGCAACGGCGGGGCGCAATCGGTCGCCGAATCCTCATCCCAGTCCTGGGTCACCATCGTCGCCGACCAGTCCTCGGGGTCGAGCAGGCCCGCTTCCACCGAAGTTGAAACGCTCCACTCGGACCACTGCGCGGTCGAATCGGATGCGGACCCGCAGACGCGAACCCGGACCGACCGACGCTCCCGAGAGGTCAAGGGCGCGGCCGGCCACGGCACCAGCACCTGCTCCGCCGACTGCCGGGCGTACCTGACTGGCTTTGCCTGGTGGTCGTCTACCTCAATCTCGTACCGCGTCTGCGACCACGCGTCCGGGGCCCCGGACAGCTTCCACGACAGGCGGGGTCTGGTCTCGCCGATTCCCAACGCGTCGCGGTGATGCTCGAATGTGGGCGCTGTGGGGCGCATGCGCGATCCTCCTAATGAAACGATTCATTTTGGTTAAGGCTAAGTGTAGCCCACGTCACAAGTCAACGGTCCAGGTTTGGGTGAGCGCAGAACCAGCAGGGCCCGGCAATCGGCATTCGACACCGCCTGCAACATCCCAGCGATGGCCACATCCTCACCGGTGCGTTCGCCGAAGCCGTGGAACGGCGATCTGGCCAAGCCGGTCGAGCGATGTCCGACCGCAGCCGGATGCACCGTCACGCCAGAACTTCTATGCCCGACGAGGCAAGCAAGTACACCGACTGCCTCGCGGGGATGGAATATGGCATCTTCCGAACATCGCATCCCACCAGCGTGCGCCGCTCGACGATATCCTCGATTGGACGCCATCGAGAGGCGAGTCCACGGTTGTATCTGTGCTCTGGTCGTGCCGTCGGAACCAGTGCGCGGCGGCACGAGCCGACGGGGTGAGTGGTCCGTCCGATGGGTGAAGGTGATCCGCTCGACACGCAGCGGTACGTCGTCCCCGTCGTGGCGTCGGAGCTGAGTGCGGCCGGTTTCGACGACGCCGAGGAGATCGGACGCGGCGGCTTCGGAGTGGTCTACCGCTGCACGCAGGCGGATCTGGATCGCACGGTGGCGGTGAAGGTGCTCACCGTCGATCTCGACGAGGAGAACAAGGCCCGGTTCTTCCGGGAGCAGCGGGCGATGGGCCGGCTCACCGGTCATCCGAACATCGTGGGCGTCCTGCAGGTCGGAGCCACCGACAGCGGCGTTCCCTACCTCGTGATGCCGTATCACCCGCACGGGTCGCTGGAGGCCCGGGTCCGCAAGGACGGTCCCCTCGAACTGGACGAGGTGCTGCGGCTGGGGGTGAAGGTCGCCGGCGCGGTCGAGACCGCGCACCGGCTCGGCATCCTGCACCGGGATATCAAACCCGCGAACATCCTGCTCACCGATTACGGCGAACCGGAGTTGACGGACTTCGGTATCGCGCACATCAGCGGCGGTTTCGAGACCGCGACCGGCGCGGTCACCGGGTCGCCCGCCTACACCGCGCCGGAGGTTCTCCAGGGCGACCCGCCGAGCCCGGCCGCCGACGTCTACGGTCTCGGGGCGACGCTGTTCAGTGCTCTCACCGGCCACGCCGCGTTCGAGCGCCGCAGTGGGGAGCAGGTGGTCGCGCAATTCCTGCGCATCACCACCCAGCCCGTGCCCGACCTGCGGGAGCACGGGATCCCGGACGACGTGTCCGACGTGATCGCCCGGGCGATGTCCCGCAGCCCCGGTGAACGTCCGGCGACGGCCGCCGATTTCGGGGAGGAACTGCGGCGGATTCAACTCGATCGCGGTCTTCCGGTCGACGACATGGCCCTCCGCACGGAACCCGAGGCGCAGGTTCAGGACCGCGGGCACGGACCGCGGGGCGGCACACCAGCGAGCGGTGTGACGGGCAACCTTCTCTTGGAGCTGACGAGTTTCGTGGGGCGCCGGCACGAGCTCACCGAGGCGAAGAATCTGCTGGCCGGGTCGCGGCTGGTGACGTTGACCGGGATCGGAGGGGTCGGCAAGACGCGGCTGGCGATGCGGGTGGCGTCGGCAGTGCAGCGCGACTACGACGATGGTGCGCGGCTGGTCGAGTTGGGTGAACTGCGTGACGGGTCGTCTTTGGTGGACGCGGTGGCCGCGGCGGTGGGGGTGCGGGATCATTCGGCGCGGCCGCTGCGTGAGGTGCTGATCGAGTTCCTTGCCTCCAGGGAACTGTTGTTGGTTCTCGACAACTGTGAGCACCTGGTGGACGCGGTGGCCGGGCTGGCCGAGACGCTGTTGCGGGTGTGCCCGGCGCTGCGGATTCTCGCGACCAGCCGCGAATCCCTCGGCATCGGTGGGGAAGCGGTGCTGCAGGTGCCGCCGCTGGCGGTGCCGGAACCCGATCGCAGGCCCTCGTTGCGGGGATTACCGAAATACGATGCGGTGACCCTGTTCGCCGAACGCGCCGCGGCCGCGGTTCCCGGGTTCGCGCTGACGGAGGAGAACGCGGCGGCGGTGGCGGGGATCTGTCACCGATTGGACGGGTTGCCGTTGCCGATCGAACTGGCCGCGGCCCGGTTGCGGGCGATGTCGCCCGAGCAGATCCTGGGGCGGCTGACCGACCGCTGCGGTCTGTTGTCGCGCGGCAGCCGGGGTGCGCCGACGCGGCAGCAGACCCTGCGGTTGTCGGTGGACTGGAGTTTCGAACTGTGCACCGCCGGTGAGCAACTGGTGTGGGGACGGCTGTCGGTCTTCGCCGGCAGCGTCGAACTCGATGCCGCCGAGCAGGTCTGCGGCGACGGACTGGGCCCGGACGAGTTGCTCGACACGCTGACCTCCCTGGTGGAGAAATCGATCCTGATCCGGGAGGGTCACGGGTCGGTGGTGCGGTTCCGGATGCTCGAGACGCTCCGCGCGTACGGCTACGAGAAGCTCGAGCAGGCCGGCGAGACCGTGACTTTGCGTCGTCGGCACCGGGATTGGTACGAGGCGCTGGCCCTCACCGCGGAGGCCGAGTGGATCAGTGCCCGGCAACTGGACTGGATCGCCCGTTTGAAGCGGGAGCAACCGAACCTCCGTGAGGCACTGGAGTTCTGCGTCGACGACGATCCCGCCGCCGGCCTGCGCACCGCCGCCGCACTCCGCTGGTTCTGGACCTCCCAGGGTCTGTACAGCGAGGGGCGGCGCTGGTTCTCCGACCTACTGGCCCGCTGCCCCCGGGAGCCGACGGGCGACCGGATCAGGGCGCTCTACTGTGCCAGCGTGATGGCGAACGTGCAGGGCGATCTCGAGTCCGGTGCCGCACTCGTGGCGGAGGCGCGAAACCTCACCGCGCACACGAGCGACTCCATGATGCGCGCGTTCGTCTCCTTCGCCGACGGAACGTTTGCCCTCTACAGCGGGGACCTCGCACACGCCTGCTCGCACCTCGAAGCTGCACTCGCGGAGTTCAGCGCACGCGGGGATCGCACACTCGAGACGAACGCGCTCTACCTTCTGGGGTTGGCCTACGGACTGTCCGGCCAGACCGACGAGGCCGTCGAACGCCACGAGCGGGTCCTCGCGATCACGGAGAAGTACGGCGAGAAGATGTACCGATCGCATTCGCTGTGGGCCTTGGGGATTGCGGTGTGGCGACAGGGCGCCGCCGAGCGTGCAGTGCGGTACCTGGAGGAATCGCTGGAGCTGTCGAGGCAGGTGCACAGCCCCCGCTTCGCCGCAGCGGCCGTCGAAGCGCTGGCCTGGATCGCGTGCGAGAGGCGAGATCCGACTCGGGCGGCGGTGCTGATGGGCGCCGCGCACTGGCTGGCGAGGTCGGTGGGCAGTGCCGCGGTCATCCATTCCGATCTGATTGTCTACCAGACGGAATTCGCCGAGAAGGCCCGGCAGGACCTCGGGGACAGAGCATTCACGGCGGCCCACCGCAAAGGGGAACAGTTCGGCTTCGACGCGGCCATCGCCTACGCCCTCAACGAGGCGCAGCCCGGTACCTCCGCACCGGACACCGACGCGCCGGCACGAATAACCAAGAGGGAACGCCAGGTCGCCGACCTCATCGCCGAAGGCCTGACCAACCAGGCCATCGCCGACCGCCTCGTGATCTCACCGCGCACCGCCCAGGGTCACGTGGAGCACATCCTGGCCAAGCTGGGTTTCACCTCTCGCACCCAGGTCGCGGCCTGGGTCGTGGAGCAGGCGCAGACCGAATAGCAGCTGGGTCCGACGTGGCCGAGGCCCGCCCCGGCCGGGTGTTCGGCTCGACGGAACCGAACCCCCGGCAAGATCCGCGGTTTCTCGCGAAAAGTCCCTATCCGGCCAGGCCGGGATACAGCCGTCGCGCGGTGCCCGCGAAGATCTCGCGGCGTTCGGGCTCGGGTACGTCGGCCAGTACCTTGTGGGCGAGGGCGACGAGTTCGGGCAGTGACTGTTCGGCGGCGGGAAGGTTGGAACCCCACGCGATCCGGTGCGCTCCGAACGATGCCAGCACCGGATCGAGGAAACCAGAGGCCTTTTCGCCGGCGTCGTGGAGAGGCTCGAGATTGCGGTGGGTCAGCTTGAGGTGCAGGCCAGGATGGACGGCCAGCTCCGCCACCGCTTCGCCGGCGTCGGTGGGCGAGGCCGCGATGTCGGGGTACCCCATGTGGTCGAGCAGCACGCGGACCGACGGGAACCGGCGCAGCAGCTGGTGCACTTGCTCGGTCGCAGGTCCGAGCCGCATCTGCAGGCACACCGTGACTCCGAGTTCGGTGGCCTTGTCCCAGAAGGGATACGTCTCCGGCGCGGCGAACCACTCGCCCTGGGTGGGCACCGTGCTGCCGCTGGTGAACAGCCGGACCCCGGCGAGGCCGTTGTCGCCGACCGCCGCCTCCAGGTTGTCGGCGGCGTCCGGCCGCAACGGATCCACCGTGCCCACCACGATGAACCGGTCCGGCTGCTGCGCACGGCTGTCGAGGACGTAGGAGTTGTCGTAGCCGTAGGCGGTTGTCGCCTGTACCAGCACGGCCTGGCCGATCCCGGCTTCGTCCATGCGCTCGACCATGCCGTCGGCGGTGACCGGGCGGGTGGTCGCCCAACTCGACTGGGTCCCGCCGATCGGGGCCCGGGGGTAGCGGGTCACGTCGTCGGAGATGATGTGGCAGTGGGTGTCGACGATGTCCAAGGTCTACACCTTTCTCGTTCGGTGGGCTGGCTCAGGCGTCCGGGTACTCGCCCTTGGCGAACACCTGGTGGGGATCGGTGGAGAAGTCCGGGTCGAGGAGACCCTGGTCCCGGGAGTACTTCACGAGCGCGCGCACACTCGCGTCGTTGGCGTCGAGACCGTAGGGGATCGGATCGCTCTGGATCTGCTTGGCCTGCTTGCCCAGTCGCGGCAGCGCCGACCACTGTGGATCGGCCTCGATCTGACGGCGCTTGCTCTCGGCGAATGCGGCGTACAGGGCGGTGGGCAGCCCCGGGTCGCGGTCGACGAGTTCGCTGCGGATCGCGATCACCGAGTGCAGCGGATAGATCCCGGTGCGCAGGTACCAGTCGGTGGCGAGCACCTCGTGGTCGGGGAACAGCGGGTACGGCCCGTCCTCGACCGCGGGTTGCTCTGCCGCCGCCGACCACCCGGCCCGCGGCGCCCCCGCACGTCCGGTGCCGGCGTTGCCGCTGAATGCGGCGTCGATCTCGCCGGCCCGCAGCAACTCGCCGAGCGACCGGCCGTCGGTGACGCGCTCGACGTTCGAGGGGGCCCGGCCTTCGATGTGGTCGTCGTCGTCCACGACCCACTTCACGGTGTCGATGTCGAGGCCGTACTCGTCGCGCAGGATGCCGCGCATCCACACCCCGGTGGTCACCGTGTACGCGCGGACACCGATCCGCTTACCTTTCAGATCGGCGGGGAAGCGGATTCCCGACGCCGAACCGCACTGCACGTCGGCGTGGTGGAAGCGGCGGTTGAGGAAGACGGGGATGCCGGTGAGCGGAACCCCGGCCTGCAACGCCATCAGGTAGGAGGTCGGCGCGAGTTCGCACACGTCGAACTCGAGGTCGCGGATCATCCGCCGGTATGCGCCGATGATCGGGTTGACCTCGACCGGGTTCACCTCGTAGCCGTTCACCGTGACGTCGCCGCCCAGCAGGGCCTGCACGTGCCGGTAGTCGCCGAGTGCGACCGAGAGCGTGTTCATGTTCAGCCTTTCGTATTGCAGAGGGAGCGAGTGGTTCAGCCGCCGAGCCGGGACGCGGTCACCCCGAGCGCTGCGCAGGTGCGATCGACCAGTTCGTCGAATTCGACGCGGCGCGGCAGCACCCCCTGCTCGTAGGCGTAGCGGGCGGCGTCGGTGACAGGCCCGCGGAGGCCGTCGAATCCGACGGGGCTCAGGTTCACCGGACCGGCCGCGGGACCGGCGGCCTCGGCCAGCGCGTCGTACACCGCGAGTATCGCCTTCGGGTCCTCGTCGGCGGCCGCCGCGCTGAACCCGACCACGTGGTTGATGGGAGCGAAACCCTTGCGCGCGGCCCATTCGGCCGCGACTGCGAGCGCGTTGGGAATGGCGGTGCGGATCCGGTCGTCGGAGGGCAGTTCGTTGCCCATGATCCCGTAGTCGAGCCGGCCTTCGAGGAAGTCGGCCTGCAGTTTGGCGCCCTCGGGGGCGCGCGTCACCCACGCCGGGTCGGTGGCCCCGTCGACGTGGCCGCCTTCGTATGTCTGCCAGTTGATGTCGGTCAGGTCGATGCCGTACTGCTCGCTGAGGAATCCGCGCAGCCACACCCCGGTGGTCTGGCTCCACGAGCGCACGCCGATGCTCTTGCCGCGCACACCCTCGACGTCCAGTTCGCCCAGTGTCACCAGGGTCTGGTGCTGGTACCGGCCGAGCATGGTGATCGGCAGCAGCGCCACGGGCTTGTCGTACGCGGCCGCCTGCAGCAGCGTCACCACGGCCAGCTCGCACACGTCGGCCGCCGCGTCGTTCACGAAACCGCGCGACGCCTTGTGCACGGGCCGGATGTCGAGACGTTCGGGCGTGGCACCGGAGGCCGCGGCCCCCTCGACGGCCACGGCAGCGAGATCGTCTCTGCCCAGTACGATTTTCATTGACGAGTCCTCGTTTCGTTGGTCGTGATCGGTCCCCGCGCGGTCATACGTCCTCGCCGTACTGCATGCGCCGGTAGGGCACGCTGAGCACGTCGCGGGTGATGCGCACGTCGATCACGGTGGGCCGGGGGTCGCGGACGTACTCGGCCAGCGCCGCGCGCAGTTCGTCGGTCGTGCGGACGGTGGCGCCGCCGCCGCCGAGTGCCTTTCCGACCGTGCCGAGTTCGGGGGTGGGGATGACGGCGAGCTCCGGGTCGAGGCCCTTGGCCTTCGCCTTGTGGTATTCCGCGCCGAGGCCTTCGTCGTTCATGACGACGACGAGCACCGGAAGGCCGTAGCGGCACGCGGTCTCGAACTCCGACAGGTGCATCAGGAAGCTCGCGTCGCCTTCGACCACGAACGTCGGCTTGCCGCCGTTGGCGACGACGGTGCCGATGGTCAGCAGCGGGGCCTGGCCGATGGCACCGAACATGCCGTAGTTCGACGTGATTTCGCGGGACCGCTGGAACAGCATGGTGCCGAAGTCCGTCTGGTGTCCGCTGCCGAGCACCAGCCCGATCTCGCCGGGAAGTTCGGCGTCGAGCACCGAGATCGCCTCGCGCGGGTCGAGCAGACCCGGCTGACTGCGGAACTCGGCGGGGTCGATCAGCGGGGCCGTGAGCCGGCCGTGCACCTCGGGGGTGTGGAAGCCTTCCATCTCGATACCGCGAACCCCCAGCGCGCCCGTCAGGGCATCGAGGGCGGTGACCGCGTCGGCCTGCATGTAGCAGTCGGCGACCTGACCGTTGCCCATCACCAGGTGCGGCGCCGTGTCGATCTGGATGAACCGGGCTTCGGGGAACAGGTATCCGCTCTCGATGGTGTAGTGATTGAGGCTCGCGCCCACCGACACCACACAGTCGGCCTCCTGCAGCAGTTCCATCGCGAGCCTGCTGCCGAACAGGCCCGCGATCCCCACGTGGTACTCGGTATCGCCGCTGAGCCAGTTCTTGGCCTGCAGCGTCGTGGCGAGTAGGGCGCCGGTGCGACGCTGAAGCGCGAGGATCTGCTCGCCCGCTTCCGCGTTGCGGGCGCCCCGTCCGGCGACGATCACGACTCGTTTGCTCGCCCCGATCATTTCGCACGCCTGCTGGATCCGGTCCGGGTGCGGTAGCAGCTTGGGGGTCCGGAGCAGCTCGGTGGACGGGACGTACGGCATGTCGTCCTCGAACTCCTGCAGCTGCACGTCGAACGGGGCGCTGATCATCACCGGCCGGGACTGGGTGCGGGCCAGGTAGAAGGCGCGCTGCACCACTTCGGCGGCCGACTCGGCCTTGATCACCTGAAGGAACTCGCACTCGATCGCGGCGGCGAACCGGCGCTGGTCGAGGTACTGCACGGCGCCCTCGTCGCCCAACGGCGTCTCCCCGCAGAACGCGACCAGCGGGATGCGCGCCCGGCTCGCCACGATCATCGACGTGGCCAGCTGCGCGGTACCGGGCCCGCTCGTCGTCGTCACGACACCGGGCCTACCGGATGCGCGGGCGTACCCGTGCGCCATGCTCAGACCTGCACCCTCGTGACGCACCTCGTACAGGCGCGTCCCACGGGTGGCCAGGGCATTCATCCAGTGCATGTTGGCGTCGCCCATCATGCCGAACACATCGGTGGTGCCCTCGGCGGCGAACGCTGCTGCGAGCGCTTCGTAGACCTTCACTGCGCGACCTCTTCTTGCTTGTGGTGGTTCCGGACGTGGCTCGCGAGGCGCGGGAACACCTTCAGCGCGTTGCCGCCGTAGATCGCCTGCCGGTCGGAGTCGCTGATGGAGTCGATGGAGTCGAGCAGCGCCTTGGTGTCGTCGAAGCGGCGCCCGGTCTCCGGGTCGACGCTGCGGACGGCGCCGATCATCTCGGAGGCGAAGAGCACGTTCTCGGCGGGAATGATGTCGGTGAGAAGTTCGAGACCCCGCTTGTGGTAGACGCAGGTGTCGAAGAAGACGTTGCGCAGCAACGATTCCTCCAGTGGGGGCCTGCCCTGGTCCTGCATCATCCCGCGGTAGCGGCCCCAGTGGTAGGGCACCGCGCCGCCGCCGTGCGGCAGGATCAGCCGCAGCGTCGGGAAGTCGGTGAACAGGTCCGACTGGCACAGCTGCATGAAGGCGGCGGTGTCGCCGTTGAGGTAGTGCGCGCAGGTGCCCTGGATGGCGGGGTTACGCGACATCGCGACGTGGATCATCGCGGGCACGTCGAGCTCCACCATCTTCTCGTACAGCGGGTAGTAGATCCGGTCGGTCAGCGGCGGCGCCTGCCAGTACCCGTCGGAGGGGTCCGGGTTGAGGAGGCAGCCGACGAATCCGAGTTCTTCGACGCAGCGCTCGAGTTCCGCGGCAGACCGGCGGATGGAGGAGGCCAGCGCGTCGCCGGGCGACTGCGGAAGCTGGCACACCGCGGCGAAACGGTCCGGGAACAGGCCGCACACCCGGGCGATGAGGTCGTTGCTGACCTGCGACCAGACCAGGCTGGTCTGCTCGTCGCCGTAGTGGTGGGCCATCTTTCCGGCGCCGGGGGAGAAGACCGTGAGGTCGGTGCCGCGTTCGAGTTGGAGCTTGAGCTGCCCCTGTTCGATCGCGGCCGTGATCTCGTCGTTGCCGATGTGCAATTCATCGGGTGAGACCCGCGCGCCCGAATCTTCGAACGCCTTGATCTGGCGCTCGCGCCACTGTCCGAGCGCGGGTGGCGCGGTGGTGAAGTGGCCGTGACAGTCGATGATCATGAAGGCTTTTCTCCAGGTGAGTGTTCGGGGTCAGGAGCGACCGGTGAGTTTGCGGCCCAGTTCCAGGCCGGGATAGCTGCGCACCGGCGCGGACATGAGGAAGCGGTAGCCCTCGTCGAGCACCTGCTCGACGTTGCTCGTCGTCACGTGCGGGTGGCCGACCACGACGTCGTGTTCGTGGCAGATCTTCACGATCCGGCTCCTGGCCTCGACCATCAGCGGGTGGTCGAGTTGACGGGGCACACCCAGTTCCTGGCTGAGATCGCCCTCGCCGATGAGGATGAGACCGATTCCGGGCACCTGTTCGAGGATCGCCGGGAGGTTCTCGATGCCGAGTTGATCCTCGATCTGGATCACGACGAGGATCTCGCCGTCCGGGGCGAGCGGCCACACGTCGGCCTTCGCGTAGTACTCGTCGTTGGACAGGCCCCAGTACCGTGCGGCGGCCGCAGGCGCGTCGCCGCGCAGGCCCGGCGGGTCGTACCGCTCCTCGCCGGGCAGGCGAGGGTACCGGCAGGCCGCGACCGCATTGCGCGCTTCCTCGACCCGGCTGATGTGCGGCCACACGATTCCGTACGCCCCGAGGTCGAGAGCCTGCTTCGCGTGCCACTGACCCTGTTCGGCACCGTTGACGGGAACTCGGATCAGCGGGGTGGGCGACGGGGCGAGCGTGCCCGATTCGAATATCCGTCGCCGGTTGAGCAGATACTGCAGGCTGTCCCGCAACGTCGTTGCGTCCCAAGGTTTGTGCTCTGCCTCGAACACCAGACCGTCGTAGTCGCTGGTCGCGAAGTCGAGCGCCGCCGCCGGCTCGGGAGCCGCGAACGCCGCGAAGGCGTGCTGCCCCGATTCCAGCGCACCGATCACACTATTGAGTCTTGCCACTTGCCACTCCGCTCTGCTCGCTCTGTCGCTTGTGAATGGTTCTGCGCCACCAGGCGCGCACGCGGGCCCACACGGTCGGCCGGCTCGGCGCCGGCACGACCGCGGTGTCCCCGGCGCACCGGCGGACCAGTTCGTCCGTGAAGTCGTTGGTCATCCGGGACACCACGGCGCCGGCGCCCGCTTCGATCACCGACGCGAGCTTGCCCGCGAGGGCTACCTCGCCGGTCACCTGCACCCGTGCGCCGCCCGCGTGGTCCTCGGTGATCCGGAAGTTCGCGTGCGCGGTGAACCGCGTCGCGCCCTGCCCGTCCCGTCCGCGCGCCGAAAGTCGTCCCTCCCAGGCGGGCTCGTCCAGCTCCAGCGACATCCGGGCGCCGAACCGCACCCGGATCGCGCTGAATTTCACGACCAGCGTGCCGTCGAACGAGCCGTCGTCGTGGAACTGGCCGAGTTCGGCACCGTTGATGCACGACACCACCTCGGTGGGGTCGGAAATGACGGCCCACACCCGCCCCGGTGGCGCGGGTACGGCGATTGCTTCGTCGATCTTTATCACAACTGTGTCCTCGCTTGACGATCGTGAACAGCCACCACAGACCACTGTGGCGCTTCGGGGAAACTCGCGAGACTCGATCAGCGAGCTGGTGTCGGAGGGCGTGCCCTCGCCGGCAGCGAGCAGGCCGGTCGCCAGATAGCACTGGCGTCATCCGAGTCTCCCCGGTCGGCTCTCAGATTGTTTAACAACTTTCTGTCGTCAGACTAGCAGCGAAGTGCGCCGAACAGCAAGAACTTGTTTTCCCGGCATTGGATTGCCCATCGTGCCCGACGCGATCGGGCTCATCTTGTAGAACAATTTGGATTGGTGAGCCGATTGTCCCAGCGTGATCGCGCCGCCGGACGCGAACCCGGTGCCTTCGTCGCCCACTTCGACCCGGCTTCCGCAGAATTGTTAGACGATCTGAGCCTCAAAGGCTTGTAATGGGCGTCACTCCCGCGTAAATTGGGCGAAACCGTAAGACAAAACCGATTTTCACTTATCGGTCGAATGACGGCATCGGCGCACTGACACCAGTGCACTCCCCGGGTTCGGAGGCACACCACATGCACTCCCCGGGTACGGACGCAACAGAGGAGTTGTATTCATGTCCACAACCTTGTCCATCGCGGCGAAGTCCTACCCGCACACGGCGTTCCTCGCGGAACCCGGCTTCAGCGTCGAGGGACATCCCGTCGAGCTCGCGGCAGCGGATCCGATCTACAAGGCGTTCGCTCCCATGGTGCGTGAGCTCCGGTACGACTTCAGCGAATTGGCCATCGCCACCTATCTGCAGGCCCGCGAGGCAGGAGCCCCGATCGCGCTTCTGCCGGTGGTGCTCAGCGGCGACTTCCACCACCACTCCCTGACCCGCTGGCCCGGCTCGGCCGAGATCAGCCCGGCGGACCTGGCAGGCCGGCGGGTCGCGGTCCGGGCCTACAGCCAGACGACCGGTCTGTGGGTGCGCGGAATCCTGCACGAGGAATTCGGCGTCGACGCCAAGGAAGTCACCTGGGTGACCACCGAGGAGCCGCACGTCGCCGGCTATGTCGAGCCGTCGAACGTCGAACGCACGACCGGCAAGGTGCTCGACGTGCTCGAACGCGGCGATGTCGTGGCCGCCGTCCTCGGTCCGCCGGCGCTCGACGGGGCGCAGGGGCCGCTGGTGCCGATCATCCCGAACTGGCGGGAGGCCGAGGAGGCATGGGGCGCCCGGCACAAGACGGTGCCGATCAACCACGTGCTCACCGTCCGGCGGGACCTCCTCGAGGCCGAACCTCGTACGGTATCGGCGCTCTACCAGGCTTTCGGAGACCGGATCGAGGCGCGCAAGGCCGCCGAAACCGAGCCCGGTCCCCGCGTGCGCGCCCTCCGCTTCGGAGTGACCGACGAACTCGTCGCCGGTCTGCAGATCGCGATCGACTACGCGTTGCAGCAGAACGTCATCCGCACACCCGTGACGGTGGCCGAACTCCTCGACGACTTCACCCGGCACCTCGGCGACCTCGCCTGAGCGCGCTCGCTCGCCACTTTCCGCCCGCTACCACCCACCAGTCGTGAGGTACTGATGTTCAGCGTCGACACACACACCCACATCATTTCGCCCGACACCGATGCCTACCCCGCAGATCCGCTCGGCGGCCACCGGTCCACGTGGTCCCAGGAACGGCCCACCGACATCGACGGCCTGCTGCGCGCCGCCGACGCCGCCGACGTCGACCACCTGGTCGTCGTCCAGGCCTCCACGGTGTACGGATTCGACAACAGCTACGTAGCCGACCAGCTCTCGAGGCACCCCGACCGCCTCAGCGGGGTGTGCTCGGTGGACTTCCTCTCCCCGAAGGTGGTCGACGACCTCCACCACTGGATCGACGAGCGGGGCTTCTCGGGGGTCCGCATCCGTGCCGCGGACGGAACGACCGCCGTCCCGACACCCGGCCGCGGACTCGACGACGAGCGCATGGCGCCGGTCTGGCAGTTCCTGTCCGACCGCCGGGTGCCGGTCTGCATCCAGATGCACGCCCAGCACGCTCCGATCCTCGCCGGGCTCCTCCAGCAGTACCCGGGACTCACCGCGATCCTCGACCACGCGGGCCGACCGCAACTGGACTCCGCGCCGTATCCGAGCGTGGACGGGGTTCCCCGGCTCAGCGAGACGGGCCGCGTGTTCGTCAAGATCACGCCGCCGGCCGTACTCCGCGCGCAGCGTGAGAGCGGATCCGCGGCACCGCTGGTCCGCACGCTGATCGACGAGTTCGGGGCGGCCCACGTCATGTGGGGTTCGAACTTCCCCGCCTCGGCCGGATCGTTGTCGGATCTGGCCGACCTCATCAGGGAGCAACTGCCGTCACTCGACACATCCGACCTGGAGTCGATCGCGGGCGGCACCGCCGGCCGGCTGTACGGGCTCTCCCAGGGCAGCTCCGTCACCACCGCCGCGAAGGAATGTTGATCGCTATGAAGCGCTTTCGGCGCAGGCTCTGCATGGCCTCGGTCATGGCAGTCGCCGTCGTCCTGACCGCCTGCGGCGGTCCGCCGCCCGTTCCGGACACCGAGAACCTCGACGAGCTGTACCAGGCGGCCAAGGCCGAAGGGCAGGTCGTCTGGTTCGCGCCGAAGCCGGAGGCTCAGATGAAGCCGGCGATCGACGCGTTCGAGAAGAAATACCCGGGGATCGAGGTCAGGTACACGAACAAGAAGGCTCCGGATCTGGTCACCCAGCTCAATGTGGAGCAGGCCGCCGACCGGGTGACGTTCGATGTGTCCAACGCAGGTGGGCTCACGGTCTTGCCGTCGCAGTCCATGGCGGCGAAGGTCGACTGGGCATCATACGAGGTGCCCAGCGACCAGATCTTCGCCGACGACTTCGTCTACGTGTGGGCGGTACCGAAGGTCTGGGCCTACAACACCGACGCCCTGGCCCCGAACGATGTGCCCGCGAGCTGGGACGACCTGCTCGATCCGCGATGGAACGGCGGAAAACTCAGTGTCGAGTCGCGTGGGTCCTTCATGACCGTGTGGGCCCAGGACCCGGCCCTCGGCGCCGACGCCGGTCTCGACTACGCGTCCCGGCTGGCCGAGCTGAAACCCCACTACACCGAGAACACGACGCAGGCCCACACACTCGTCGTGTCCGGTCAGACACCGGTCGGCACCGACCTCATCAACCTCGTGCTCGAGGACGAGTCGAAGGGCGCGCCGGTCGCCGTCGCACCGGTGGGCCCCACGAACGCCAACAAGTCCTACCTGTTCGTGGCCGACGGGGCACCGCACCCGGCGGCGGGTCGCCTGCTCACCGCCTTCCTCGCCTCCGAAGAGGGCCAGTCCGCACTGGTCGACACGTACAACTCGGTCATTCCCACCAACACGGACTGCACCGACGCCGCCACGAACCGTGTCATCGGCGCCCTGTGCGACGCCGGCGTCGAATGGTTCAGCGAAACCGACATCGCGCAGTACGAGCAGTTCTCAGATTTCTTCCCCGAGGTCGAAGAGGCCTTGGGTACCAACGTCAACTGACGGCTCCCACCGCCGCCACCGCTGCCCGTGACGGGCGGCACACTCTATCCCCTCACCCTTGGAGACTTCAGCGATGCAGTCCGGCACCCAGCTCTCCACCGGCGTACGCCCTCGACCCGACGACGTACGCCCTCAGCCCGACGACGTACACCACCCCAAGCGCCGGGACCGCGTCCTGGTCGGCGTCAACATCGCCATCGGCGCGATCGTCGCCTATCTCATGCTCTTCCCCCTGGGCATGCTGTTGTTCAGCAGCCTCAAGGACAGCGAGACCAAGCTGCCCTTCCAGGTTTCCGGGTTCACGCTCGCCAACTTCACCGCGGTCTTCTCCTCGAAGCGCCTGGTCGACGTTGCGCTCAACTCGTTCGTCTTCGTGGTCGGCACCGTGTCACTGGCACTGGTCGTCAGCGTCAGCCTGGCCTACCTGTTCGAGCGGACCGACATCCCCGGTCGCCGTTTCCTCGCACCGAGCACGCTGGCCCCCATGGCCGTGCCTGCCACGGTCATGGCGGTGGCCTGGGTCTTGGCCGCCAACCCCACCAACGGCCCGATCGCCATCGTCATCGAGCGAGTTTTCGGGCTCTCGATCGACATCTACTCGCTGCCGGGCATGATCCTGGTGGCCGGCATCTTCGGTGTCCCGGGCATGTACATCATGCTCGCGCCGACGTTCGCCCGGCTCAACCTCGAATTCGAGGAGGCCGCGGCCACGTCGGGTGCAGGCTGGTGGACGCGAACCCGCAAAGTGGTTCTGCCGCTGACGATGCCGGGGATTTCCGCGGCCAGCATGCTGCTCGTCGTCATCGCGCTCGAGGAGTTCGCGATCCCGGCCATCCTCGGAATGCCGGACCAGATCTTCGTGTTCAGCAGTCTCATCCAGGCGTCGCTGCAGCCGCCGTCGGGTCTGGCCAACTACGGCCAGGCCAGTGCCTACGGCATCATGCTCGTCCTGCTGTCCCTCGTGATGATCGCCGTCTACCGGCGTCAGACCCGCGAGTCCCACCGATTCCAGGTGGTGGGCGGCAAGGGGTACCGGTCCACACCGGTGCGGCTGGGGCGGTGGCGCATCCCGGTCGCCGGCATCGTCTCGTTCTACGTTCTCGTCGCGATCATCGTGCCCATCCTGACCCTGGTCTGGACGAGCCTGACCCCGTACCTGCAGCCGATCAATTTCGACAACCTGGGTGCGCTCAGCCTCGCCAACTACGGCGCCATCTTCACCAACCCGAACCTGACGCACGCCGTCGTCAACACCTTGGTGATCAGCCTGATCACGGCGACGCTGACCGCCGGGTTCGCCCTGTGGCTGGCACTGGCCTCGACCCGCGCCGGACGCCTCGGCAGGGGCCTGTTCGATCTGTCCTTCCTGGTCTTCGCCATCCCCAGCGTCGTGCTCGGCATGGCGGTGCTGTTCCTGTACCTGTATCTGCCCATCCCGATCTACGGCACGATCTGGATCATCATCATCGCGTTCACCACCCGCTACATCCCACGCGGATCACGCATGATTCAGACGGCACTGCTGCAACTCGACAAGGGACTCGAAGAGGTGGGCCGCGTCAGCGGGGCGTCCAACGCCGTCGTGCTGCGCCGGGTGGTCTTCCCGCTCGTCGCTCCCGCGGTGTCGAGCACGTGGCTGTGGGTGTTCGCCAACTCCCTGGGCGAACTCCCGATCGCGCTGCTGCTGTCCAGTTCCGACAACCGCACCGTCGTGGTGCTGCTGTGGGACATGATCGGTGAAAGCGCGAACTATCCCGAGGCCAGCGCCCTCGCGGTTCTCCTGCTCGCCCTGTCCGCCGTCTCCGTCTGGTGGGTCAACCGCCGTGGCTTCCAACAACACATCTGAGGTGCCGTGAACATGAAAACCCTGGTTGGTTCCGACCACTCCGTGCAGATCTCCGGCTTGCAGAAACACTTCACCCGCCCGCACAGCGGCGAGGTGACCCGCGTCATCGACGATGTCAGCTTCTCCGTGCCGCAGAACAGCTTCTTCACCCTGCTCGGGCCCAGTGGGTGCGGCAAGACGACCACCCTCCGCTGCCTCGCCGGACTGGAGACCGCCGACAGCGGCGAGATCTGGATGAACGGCCAAGCCGTGTTCTCCGCCGCGGCGGGACGCGACGTGTCTCCCGACGTCCGGCCGATCGCGATGGTGCCGCAGTCCTACGGGATCTGGCCGCACATGAAGGTGTTCGACAACGCCGCATTTCCCCTGCAGTACGGCCGGAAGACGTACCCTCGCGCCGAACGGGAGCGTCGCGTCCGAACGATGCTCGAACAGGTGGGCCTGTCGGAGTACGCGGACCGATGGTCCACCCAGCTCAGCGGCGGCCAGCAGCAGCGGCTGGCGCTGGCCCGCGCCCTGCTGTGCGAGCCGGAGGTCCTGCTGCTGGACGAACCGCTGTCCAACCTGGACGCCAAGCTGCGCTCGCAGTTGCGCGCCGAGTTGCGTTCGTTCCAGCAGAAGTTCGGCGTCACCACCATCTACGTGACGCACGACCAGGGTGAGGCCCTGGCCATGTCCGACACGATCGTCGTCATGAATCGTGGGCGGGTCGAACAGATCGGATCACCGAGCGAGATCTACGACTCGCCGGCGACGCGATTCGTGGCCGATTTCGTCGGCAGTGCCAACCTCATCCCGGGCGTGCTCGACCGGCCTGCGGGCTCCGGCGACCGCGTCGTCGACGCCAAGACGAGCGTCGGGGTGGTGCGGTGCGAGCGTTTCACCACCCCACCGACCCCGCTCACCTCCGGCCGGGAAATGTTCGTGTGCATCCGGCCCGAAAACATCCGTATCATCCCCGAGGATCGGGAAACTCACGGTCCCAACCGATTCCCGGGGCGCATCGTGACCACCGAGTATCTCGGCGACCGCCAGGAGATGGTCGTCACAGTCGGGGACGTATCGCTCCGCGCGCACGCCGACGCGCATCTCCGTGCTCGCCCGGGCGACGACGTGACCGTCGTCCTGGACCCGGCATGGACGGTCGCGCTGTGGTCGTGACCGCCGCGGGGAAGCGGGCGGCCGGTGTGTCGTTCTGAGCCGGCCGAGGACCTCCTCGCGAAGGGAGGAGGTCCTCACCGCCAGTGCTCAGCCGACAGGAGCGCCGAACCACCGCGACAGTTGCGTGTCGAGTACCGTCTGGTCGTCGCCGGCCCAGGCGACGTGGCCGTCCGGACGGAGTAACACGGCAGGCGCGACCGACTCGGCGTCGGCATCCACGACGGAGTCGACCCGATCCGCCCAGCCGTCGATCGAGAGCCTGCCGGTCCGGTCGAGCAGAAGTCCGCGGCCACGGTGCATCTGTTCGTACAGGCGCCCGTTCCCGAGGCCGATGTCCCGGAGCCGTTTGCCGAGCAGTTCGTGCCCGTCGCCGAAGTCGTAGCGGATCCCGATGGCGGTGATCTTCTCCATCAGGTATCGGTTCACGACCTCGAAGTCCATCAGTTCCGTCACCAGACGGCGCACGGCCTGGGGGCCCGGTTCGGTGGACATGAGTTCGCTCTGCGCGCGGGTGTTGTTCAGTACGTCGGCGCCCACCGGGTGCCGTTCGGAGTGGTAGCTGTCCAGCAGATCGACCGGTGCCCAGCCGTTGATCTCGGAGGCCAGTTTCCAGCCCAGGTTGAAGGCGTCCTGGATCCCGAGGTTGAGGCCCTGTCCTCCCAGCGGTGGGTGTACGTGCGCGGCGTCGCCCGCCAGGAACACCCGTCCGGCCCGATAGCGCTCGGCCTGACGGGTGGCGTCGCCGAAGCGGGACAGCCAGCGTGGTGAGTGGACACCGAAGTCGGTGCCGGCGAACGCTCGCAGTTGGCTCTTGACCTCCTCGAGCGTCGGGGGAACGGTGCTGTTCTCGGTGACGCTCGCGGCGGGGACGACGACCCCGTACAGGCCGTTCCCGGCGGGCCCGACACCGAACCCCTTGTGAGTCTTGCGGACCTCGGCCACGATGGCGGCCAGTTCCTCCGGCGGAGTGGTCACTTCCATCTCGCCCCGCAGCCACTCGACCTTGGCGGGTTCGCCGGGGAATCCGACGCCGAGCAGCTTGCGGACGGTGCTGCGGCCGCCGTCGCAGCCGACGAGGTAACGCGCACGCACCTGCTCGCCGAGCGACCCTGTTCCTGCCAGTTCGACGGTCACCCCGTCGGAATCCTGGCTCAGGCCGACCAGTTCGCTGCCGCGCCGGATGTCGGCACCGAGTTCGGCGGCGTGCTCGGCCAGCAGGCGGTCGGTGACCGGCTGAGGGATGCCGAGAATGTAAGCGTGCGCGGTGTCCAGGTGTTCGGGCCATGGTTTGTCGATGCCGGCGAAGCGACCGCCACCCGGGTACTGTTTGCCGTGCTCGAGGAACCGTTCGAGCAGTCCGCGCTGATCCAGGATCTCGATGCTGCGCACGTGCAGGCCGAGCGAACGGACCTGTTCGTTCGGCTCGACCTCCTTCTCCAGCACCAGCACGTCCACATCGTGCAGTCGCAATTCGGCGGCCAGCATCATGCCGGTCGGTCCGCCGCCGGCGATGATCACATCGGTCATGAAACCCCGTTCATCCTTTCCGCAGCTGGTCGTCCGACGTCGGGAAGTTCAGCTGAAGTGCTCGCCGGGCCGAAGACAGGTGATGCCGCATGGCCGCGGCGGCGGACTCCGGGTTGTGCGTGACGATCGCCGCGAGGATGGCCTCGTGCTCCCTGACGGAGTCGGTGCGCGGGTTCGCGCGACGGTCCGCGTCGCGGTATTGCTGCATGACGAGCGGATAGAGCAGGCTGTCGACGAACCTGGTGAGTGTGGCCTGCCGTGCCGCCCGCTTGACCTGTTCGTGAAACTTGCGGTTGAGATTCCAGTATTCCTCGCGTCCGCCGGGTACCTGCAAGTCCCACATGCGCTTACAGGTCTCGGTCATCGCGGCGATGTCCGCCTCGGTGGCGCGTTCGGCGGCCTTCGCTGCCAGCGCCGACTCCAGGACCGCGCGGGTCTCGAGAATTTCGATCGCCTCGTCCACCGAGAACGAGCGGGTGCGAGCGCTCCGGTTCGCCTCGGTGGTGACATAGCCCTCCTGCGCGAGGCGCGCCAGCACCGAACGGATCGTCCCGCGTGAAACCTGGAGCTGGGTGGTGAGTCCCGACTCGGTGAGGCGGGAGTCCGGTTCGTAATGACCGGAGAGGATCAGGGCGCGCAGGTCGTGATACGCCTGCAGCGTCCGGTTGGCGCCCGAATCGGGGCCGCCCTCGTTGTCCGGGTCTGCGCCCGCAGCTAGCACCATCGTGTGTCACCTGACTCGCCGGGACGAGTGGGCAGCGTCGTCATCGGAGCCTCACCCGTCATGTTGTACAACAACATCGAACGTACCGTGTCGAGCGCTCGATGCGAACGCAGTTCGGGGGCATGAAAATCTTCCCTTCCTGAGTCGATCAGGTCCGTACTGACGTGCACTATTGTTGCACAATTCACGCCCCAGTCCGATGTCTGCACGGTCGCCGCAGCCGACCACGAAGGACCGCCGGTGATCGCATGGAGACGCTCCGCGGAAGCGGAAGCCCTCTCGCGGTTGCGTCCAGGCAACCGCACACACATAATGTGAATGTCCGAGGCAGTAGCCGAGGGAAGTGGTTCGTGTAGGAGGTCTCCGGGGCGTAAGTACCCCTGTAGGCAGCCCCACTTAGCGGTTTCCAGCCTTGCGCGCCCACCAACATACGACGAACGCCCCTCGCTCCTAGAGGGGCGTTCTCGTGTTTCTATACCCGCACGACGGTGATGCGGTGCGCGATCTTCGCGCGCATGCTGCCGCCTCGCCCCCAGGCCCAGGCATGGACGTCGGGCAACCACAAGAGCGGATTCGAGGGTCGGTCGTGTTCGTACCGGAACGGGGCCGCGGCGCCGAGTTCGTTGCGGATGATGCGGTTGTCCTCGTGGTCCTGATCGCACGACTCGATGACCAGGTTCGTCACCGGAATCTGCGCCAGATCCCGTACCGCGGCAGCCAAGGTGACGTCGCGGGCCTGGCGTTCGTTGACCTTCCGTGAACTCATCAGATAGATCCGGCTGGTCGCCTCGAGCCGGGCTACCTCGGCGACAATCTTCGGCGCCAGCTTCTTCCCGACACCGGTCATGTGAATGCGGGTGTGTCCGGGTGGGCGGAGCGCGTTCATCTTCTTCCGCAGCTCCGTGAGGTCGCCGGTTGCGACCGTCACCGCGCACAGGGCGTACTCGCCCCGCTTGGATTCGTCGATGAACGCATGCACGCGGAGCAGTCTCTCACCCGCTCGCGACAACCTTGAACAGGTTGCACCCCACGTCTGGTGTCTTCCTGCATCAGAAGGGCTGTCCCGCAATGGTCCTCGGTCACCCCCCCGAACTGGTCCGCCGCGATCAGGTGACGAGCCCCTTCGGGACGGAGCCGGACACAAGAGTGCGATCGCCGGCGCACCACGAGGGATGCGCCGGCGAGCACGTGCCCAGCGGGCCGATCAGAACAACCAGGGCACCTCGTCGTGGCCGAAGTCGTGGAAGTCGCCGAACCGCCCCGAATAGAACACCAGGCCGGTGCCTTCGCGGCAGCGCATGTCGGCGACTTCGCCGTAGAAGACGCGGTGGTCCCCGATGTCGTGGGCGCTGTGGACCCTGCATTCGAGTTGGGCCAGAGCGTCTTTGATCAGCGGCAGACCCGAGCGGCTGCGATCGCAGGGTAGGTCGTCGAATCGGGCGCCGCCCCGGGTGGCGAACCGCCGGGCGAGTGCTTCCTGGCGGGACCCGAGGATCGAGACGGCGAACGCGCCCGCGGCCTCCACGGCCTCGGTGGTGCGGGAGCCGTGGGTGAGCGAGACGAGCAGGATCGCCGGGTCCAGACTGATCGAGGTCAGCG
>NZ_JBHUSF010000124.1:0-23798 GCF_042673295.1 Rhodococcus sp. NPDC057014 | reverse complement strand
CCCGACTCCGACGGCGTCGTCCGTCTCGTCGATCGATACCTCCGCAAACAGCCCGAGCGGTGGATTCAGCTCATCGGCAACCACGAAGCCCACTACCTTCGCCCACCGGTCTTCGACTGGCATGAACGCCTGAGCTTCGGCTCCCGGCGGACCGTCCGGCGATGGTGGCGCGACGGCATCGCCCACGCCGCCGTCGCGGTCCACACGACGGACGAAGAATTCCTCATCACTCACGCCGGAGTCACCGAACCATTCTGGCGCCATCGACTCGACAGCGCCGTCTCTGCCGCCGAGTCGGCTGCCCGGCTCAACGCCACAGCGCGGGACGACGACACCGCACTGTTCGAGGGCGGGTGCATCCTCGGAGGCGGCCCACCGAACCCCCAGGTAGGTCCCATCTGGGCCGACCGCGAGCTCGAACTGCTTCCGGGCTGGCGCACTCGCCCGATGCCTTTCAGTCAGGTGCATGGCCACAGCGGCTCCCACGGCGCCCGCGCCGACGAGAGGACGTTCTACGATGCCCGGCAACGCCATGAGGTGACGCTGCTCGACGGCGGCCGAATCATCGGCATCGACCCGGGCCATCGCGCCGATCCGCAGCGGAACTGGCGGTCTCTTGTGCTGACGGCAACCGAGCCCCCACGAATCGCAAATGAACACCGTGCCACCGCGTAACCGCATGGCCAGGGGTTGGTTTCGCGCGAGATACCCAGGCCTCCAGAGTCCGGAATGCCACTGTGCATTCGGACCGATCTGAACGAAGAGGACGACTCTTGTCTGTGGATGAGTCAGCGCAGCGCTCCGAAACCACCGATCTGTTGGCTCTCCTGGCGAGCTGCCGTCCGTTCGACTCGCTGACGCCCGAGGGCCGTGCCAGCGCAGTCGCGTCCGCCAACGTGCAGGCTTTCGCGGCCGGCGCCCTCGTGGTGGACGCATTCGCGGAGGTGCCCGCGGACATCTTCGTGGTCGTGTCGGGCGAAGTCGATCTGTGGCTCGATCCCGACCGGATCGGCGAGCCGCCGGGTGACAGCTTCGGTCGCGGGGAAGCCCTCGGGTTCTCGGCGGCCCTGACCGGGAGAGCGATAGGGCCTCGGGTCGTCGCCCGGTCGGCGGCGAAGATCGCTCGATTCCCTGCTGATGTGGTCATTCCTGCCTTCGCCTCCCGGGGCGGGGCTCGGTTCCTCGCCGAACACATCTCCCACGCGCGGCGGTTGGCATCCGGTCCCCCGACCTACACCGTCATGGCGGATCTGGTGCGCCAGGCGCCTCTGATCGTCGCGGCCGATGCGCCTGCGATAAGCATCGCCCGCGACATGACCAGCCGTGGACTTCCCTGCGCCGCCGTCGATGTCGGGGACGGTCGATATGGTCTCGTCACCGACGAGGGGTTGCGCCGCCGGATCCTCGCCCAGGGGTTGCCGGTGGACTCGCCCGCGCACGCGGTGATGACCTACCCGGCCACGACCACCTCGCTGGGCACGTCATCGGCCGACGCACTGATCGAGATGCTCGATCACGAGGTCCAGTTTCTGCTCGTCACGAGCGAAGATGGCGCGCTGACCGGTGTGGTGGGCGAGCGGGACTTCATGTCCTCGTCCACCACAGCCGGTGTCAGCATCAAAGAGCAGATCCGCAAGGCGCGAACCGTCGACGATCTCGTCGTCCGCGCCCTCCGGGTCCCCACCGTCCTCGGCGATCTCCTCGAGCGGGGGCTCGCCGCGGACCGTGTCATCGCAGTGAACTCGACCATCGTCGACGCCATCATCCGGCGCGCGGTCACCCTGGTCTTCGAGGACCACACGGACCTCACCACGGAGGCGTTCACCTGGCTCTCACTCGGCAGTAACGGTCGACGCGAGGCGGTACTCTCCTCCGATGTCGATGCCGCCGTGACCTTCGACGACGAGTACGCCGGCGAAATACCGCGCTACCGTGAGGCATTCGCAGTGGTCGGCGAAGTGCTCACCCGATGCGGGATCAGCGTCGACGCCCACCGCGCCTTCCCCTCGCACGAAGGCTTTGCCCGGACTCACTCGCAGTGGCGGGCTGCGGCCAGGGGGTGGCTCGCGCGGCCGCGTGAGAATCAGGGCACGATCATGGCGTCGATCCTCGTCGACGCGCGGCCGATCTTCGGTGACCCGAGTCTGCCCGAACCGGCGCGCGTGTTCGCCGACTTCAACAGCCACCCGGCCGCTGTGGAGATGCTGCTGTACGAGTCGCTCGCCCGCCGGGCCAAGCTGACCACGATGCGCGACAAGCTCGCCGGCCGCGGCGACGCCTTCGACGTCAAGGCCCGCGGGCTCGCACCGATCATCAACATTGCCCGCTGGGTGGCGCTCGGGGTCGGCTCCGCCGAACTGCAGACCATTGGGCGTCTCCGGGCGGCCTCCGGCTCGGCATTGCTGCCCGGACGCGATGCCGACCGTCTCATCGAGGCATTCGAGGTCTTGCAGCTACTGCGCCTCGAACATCAACTCCGGCAGGCTGAGGCTGGAGAAGTGCCCGACGACATCCTCGCCCGCGACGAGATCTCGCCGATCGACCGCAGCGTCGTCGAACGGACCGTCCGTGAGGTCTCGGCAATCCAACGCCGCATGGATCGCGTCGCCCATATGCTGCCGGCCGACCAACTCGTCCGTCCACGTCCGGCGATGCCCGCACCGCCCAGCGAGCTCGAGGGTCCCGGAGGCGAGTGGGCCGGCGACCCCAGTCGTCGATCGGACGACCCGATGCGCGCGGCCCGGGCAGCCAAAGACCTCGCAAGAAACAAGGGCATACGGAAGGTCGTGCGGCGCGGCAGGCGACTCGACCCGTAGTCGTGTGAACGGGACCTCGGCCATGTCCTGGGTGCCTGCCTCAGCTTGGCGGTCGTCGTCGCGGCACACCGCGGTGGAACATGGCGATGCGGCCCGGCCCCGAGAACGGGGTCGGGCCGCAGTTCGTCATCAGCGGTTCAGGCGGTCCAGGGCTGCCTCGAGACTGGCCTCGGCTTCGGGCTCGAGATCAGCAAGGGGCGACCGAGGGCTCCCGATGTCCAGGCCCTGCAGGCGGAGTCCCGCCTTCACCGCCTGAGTGAACGGGATCGCCATCATCGCGTCGATAGCAGGGAACACTCGCAGCCAGTTCTCGAGGGCGCGGTTCAGATCGCCGTCGCGGATTGCCCGGACGACCGCAACGATCTCGTTCGGAACGACGTTCGCCGCGCCGGCCATGATGCCGGCCGCTCCCTCGGTGAGGGCGCCGAAGCTGAAGCTGTCCCAGCCCATGATCAGCTTGATGTCGTCGCGGTGGTGGTGGATCAGGCGCAGTGCCTGTTCCCAGTCGTGACTCGAGTCCTTGACGTATTCGATGTTGTCGATCTCGCGCCCGAACCGCGCGATGCCCTCGGCGCCGAGGTTCACACCGGTCACGCCGGGGTTGTTGTAGAGCATGATCGGCACACCGACCGAACCCGCAACGGTCTCGACGTACCGGTTGATCTCGGTCTCGGTGAGAGGCTCGTAGAACGGGGTGATGAGCATAAGGGCATCGGCGCCGGTGGCTTCTGCCGCGCGGGACAGGTCCACCGCCTCGCGGGTCGTGAGCGATCCGGTGTGCGCGACCACGGGGACACGGCCGGCGGTGTGCTCGACGACGATCTCGAAGATCTGCCGGCGCTCGGCATTCGTCAGCGAGGTGTACTCACCCGTGCCGCCACCGACGACGAGTGCGTCGACGCCGGCGTCGATGTTGCGGTCGACGACCTTCTGCATGAGCCCGGCGTCGATCTGGTCGTCGGCGGTGAACGGGGTGGGAAGTGCGGTGAGAACGCCGCGGAGTTCCTTGGCCATGTCGGCCTCCTTCTGGTGTCTTGGGGTTGGTGTGGGCAGGTCAGGCGCCGGCGGTCTGTCGTGCGGTGGCCAGGACGCTGGCCGCCCCCTGCGCCGCGGTGAAACCTGAACTCACTGCGGTGTCGGTGTAGAAGGTGCCGAGGAAGTCGCCCGCCAGGAAGACTCGCTCGGAGGGGCGGGTGAGCTCGGGCTGGAGCTTGTGGCGGCCGGGGAAGCAGAACGGGGAACCGAATTCGAACTTCTCCACCCGTGCGTCGGTGACGATGTTCGCGAATCCCGGGAAGATCTGGTCGAGATCGTTCGTGTAGATGTCGACGATCTCCTTCTCGGGCAGGTCCCACAGCTTGTAGCCGAGGCTCGCCGGTGAGAACGTCATCATGCTGCCGCCCGGCTGGCGGGTGGTCTCGCGGCCGCGGGTCAGGTTGCCCTGGTTCAGTGCCACGGTGAAGGACCTGTTGGGGGTTGCGATGCCGTAGGTGCCGTCGTAGGGCATCGGTTCCTGCTCGTTGGTCAGGAACGCGCCGGCCACGTGCGGCCCGTACTTGATCTGCCCGAGCGCGTCGCGCAGTTCCGGGCGCAGGTTCACAGCGACCTTGTTGGTGATCGACGCCGGGGTTGCGAGCACCGCGGTGCGGGCCGTGACCTCGTGGTCGGTCCCGTCCTGGGTGTAGCGGACGACGACGTGGTCGCGGTTCTGGACGACCTCGTTCACGACCGCGCCGAGCTCGACCCGGTCGCGGATCGACTGTGCGATCGTCTCGGTCAAAGTCGCGGCGCCGCCGACGATGTAGTTGCCCAGCCCCTGGCCGATGTTCCAGATCAGGTTGAAGTAGCCGATGCCGGCGCCCGCGGACAGTACGTCGGGGTCCGCGGCGGACCGCATCGCCACCGAGCAGTAGAAGTCTCGTGCGGCATCGGTGGTGCGGCCGAGGTAGTCGGCGAACGTGCGCTCGTCCTCGAAGTTGAAGATGCGCTGCTGCCGGACCTCCGGCGTTTCACCGCTGCGACGCCGCGCGGCCTGCTTGTACCGCAGGACGTCGGCACCGAGCCGCGCGCCCACCTTGAGCAGGGACAACCGATCCCTGGTCGTCATCGGGATCCGGAACGGGTATGTCTGGATCAGGCCGGTACTTAAGAACTTTCCGTTCATGGCCATGCCCTGCAGCGAGCCCGGGATCGCCGCCCACCGCGTACCGGTCTCGGCGACCAGCTCTGCACTCGAGCTGCCTGCGCCGGCGAACATGTGCCCGCCCCAGTTCATCACGTACTGGCCATGCTGCTCGGAACGGATCCGGCCGCCGACCCGCTGACTGTCGGCCTCGAGAACCTGCAGGTCCCAGTGCCGCAGCCGCCACGCCGCCGACAGTCCGGCGAGCCCGCCGCCGATGATCACTACGTCTTTCATTGGTCTTCTTTCCGTTCGTTCAGCTCGCGGTGGACGCGGGTCGGGGGAGCAACTTCGTCGCCTCCTGCAGGGCGAGGAAGCGGGTGTACAGGTCGTCGTAGATGGCGGCGTTCGCGGCGTTGGGCTTGTATGTGCTACTGAACTCCAGTCCCGCACAGGCGATATCGACCGCCGACGGCCACAGTTCGGCGGCAACTCCCGCGATGATCGCGGCGCCGCGGCAGGCTGCACTGCCGGCGCCCTTGACCGTATGCACGGGCCGACCCGTGGCGTCCGCCTTGATCTGGCACCACGCCGCGCTCTTCGCGCCGCCGCTCAACGAGACGATCTCCGTGATCTCCACGCCGAGGTCCTCGGTCGACTCGATCATTCGGCGTAGCACCATGGCCACACCTTCCATGATCCCGCGTGAGAGATGCTGCTTCGTGTGCGACAGCGTCAAGCCGAAGAACGCACCTCGGGCGTGCGGGTCGAGGTCGGGCGGGCCGGAGCCCTGCAGGTGCGGGAGAACCACGAGGCCGTCGGAGCCGGGATCGACCCGACGCACCTCCTCGTCGATCAACTGATAGGCGTTGATCCCGCACAGCTCCTCGATCCGGCGCTCGCTGGAACAGAACTCGTCGCGGAACCAGCGCATCACCATCCCGCCGGTGGAGAACGTGTGCAGCATGTACTGGCCGGGCAGGGCGGCCGCGAAGCACGGGACCCGCCCAGCCGCGTCGAGCCGCAGCTCGTCGACGACGGTGACGGTGGTCAGCGCCGACCCGGTGCTCTCGCTGAACAGTCCCGGCACGGCGTTCCCGAGGCCGAGCGCACCGCACGCCTGATCCAGCGCGCCCACCGAGACCGGCAGCCCCGCGGGCAGGCCGAGCTCGGTGGCCGCTGACTCGGTGAGCGCGCCGACTATCTCGCCCTGCTCCGCGATTTCGGGCAGCTTCTCGGTGTCGATACCGAGGTAGTCGAGCATCTCCGGCCAGTACTTCCGGGTGTTGATATCCCAGAACAGGGTCGAGCACAGCAGCGAATCCTCGCTGACCAGGCGGCCGGTGAGCCGCTGCACGAGGAAGTCCTTGAGCAGGGCGAACCGCGCGGTCGCGGCGAACCGATCGGGTTCGTGCCGCGCGAGCCAGAGAATCTTCGCCGCCGGCCAGATCGGATCCATCGCAGGCTGTCCGGTGACGGCATGGATGGTGGGCCGGCCGAAGTGCGCCTCGAGCTCGTCGGACTCCGTCGCAGCGCGGTTGTCCATCCAGACGATCGCGCGGCCCAGCGGCCGATCGGCGGAATCCAGACACAGCATCGTCTCGCCCTGAGCCGACAGACCCAGCGCACGGATCTGCTGCACGTCCACCGAGGATTCCCGCAGCAGCGAGGCCACGGCCTCGGCGAAAGTTTCGGTGTAGGTGCCCGGTTCCAGCTCGACGTAACCGGCCCGCGGAGTCAGCAGATCGTATTCCTCGGTGTGGTCGGCGATCTCGGTGCCGTCCTCGTCGAAGAGCGCCGCCTTGATCGCGGTGGTGCCCACATCGACACCCAGGACATACCAACTCATAGCCGCGCCTCGCTGACGTTCTCTCCGACCTCCACGACGGCCAGGAGGTTGTCCCGGAAGGATTGGCCGGGCAGCAGCGTGCCTTCGAAGAGTGCGCCGCCGATGGTGAAGCCCATCGGACCGATCTCGTGCATCAGCCGGATCCGATCGACGGAATTGATGCTGCCCGCGACGATGATCTGCTCGCCCCCGACCGCCGTCACAAGACGCCGCGCCAGCTCGACCGGGTCGGCTCCGGTGGAACGGTACGCAACCAGATCGACGCCGTCCACGCCACCTTCCAGCAGACGGGTCGCGTCTCGTTCGATGTCCTCGATCGATCCGGCCAGGCTGATCGGCGGGCCGCTGGTCGCGCCGCAGAACGGGAAGTACTTCATACCGGCTTCCCGTACCCGGTCACGGACCGTCTCGGTGAACTGGCCGCCGGTGACGTATTCGATGCCGCAGTCCGCAGCGAACGCCACCGCCTCCAACATTTCGGCCTCGCTGAAGTTGACGGCCTCGAGCACTGCAGTCTTGCCGGCCTCGCGAAAGTCTGCGACCAGCCGCTCGGACTCCGTCGTCGAGAGCCCGACGTCCTTGAACCCCCAGAACGTCACCGGTAGATCCGCCGCTTCGTCGAACACTGCGCGGGCATTCGGCACCGTCACGTCATTGTGCGTCAGCATGACGATGATCTCAGGCTTCATGTTCTCCTACTTCACTTGGTTGCATCGGCGCCAACCGCCGATTGGTTCTATCTGGCGTTGTTGTCGTACGTATTTGGTGAAGGGCCGTCACGAGGGTCACCGACCCTGTCAATGCTCGATCGATGGTGCAGTTACGCGTGCATGGCCACCTGTTCGATCGGATTGCCCTACTCGGCAGCGTCATTCAGAGATTCCGGCGGCTTCGGGCGTGCCGCTGATCAGTCGAGTGTGTGTGCGACAGGTCATAGCCCGCCAGGTTCGCTTTCAAGATCGTCCAAGATGAGTCATAAGTGCGTGACCCTCGCACGGACGACGGGCGGGCGCCGCCCGACCGATCCGGTCTGCAGGTCAGGGCTTCGTGCTCCCGCAAATCCTCGACACTGACGAACGCCGGCGAGATGGCCCGCCTCGCGCATGCGTCAACTATTTCTGGGTCGCGGACCCACGTCGGCGGTCATCGGTGCCAGCACCCTAACCGTGAAAATTTTTCGCACGGTTTGGTCGAGATTTATGCGCTTTACTGCTGTTGTGATCTGCGCAACCATTCATGTGTCGCCTTTGAGCGACCGCCCCGGCGGTCAGCCCGACACATTGGCTCATCACACAAACAGACCCCAGGAGTAACTCCATGTCCGACGCATCTGTCAACCGGTTCGCCAGCAAGCAGACCGCATTCCACGAGATCCCGGTCATCGATGTCGCAGCCCTTGTCGACGGCAGTGACCCCGAGGGCGTCGCGCGTCAGATCGGGGACTCGTGCGAGAAGGTCGGATTCTTCTACGTGAAGAACCACGGTGTTCCCTCCGACCTCGTCAAGCGCATGTACGCGGTCACCGAAGAGTTCTTCGCCCTGCCCGAAGATGCGAAGGACAAGGTGCACGTCGCGAAGTCCGGGCCGACGGTGCGCGGCTACATCCCGCCGTCCGCCGAGAATGCGGACCAGGACAAGAAGACCGCAGATCTCAAGGAGGCCTTCGACTATGGCGCGAAGCAGGACACCGTGGCGCCGTTCTTCGGACCGAACCTGATGCCGGCAGAGTTCCCCGAGTTCGAGGCGACCTGCGACGAGTACTACGCCGCGATGCGGGCGCTGGCACGCAAGCTGGTCAGCGGATTCGCCATCAGTCTGGGGCTCGAACCCGACTACTTCGAGCGCATTCAGACCAACCCGATCACCATCCAGCGGCTCCTGCACTACCCGCCGCAGAACCCGGACGACGACCAGGCGATCGGCATCGGTGCTCACACCGACAAGGGCATCCTCACCATCCTCTCTCAGGACAACATCGGCGGTCTGCAGGTGCAGAACAAGAACGGTGAGTGGATTACCGCCCCGCCCGTCGAGGACGCCTTCGTCATCAACATCGGCGACCTGGTCGCGAAGATGACGAATGGGAAGTACTCGTCGACGGTCCACCGCGTGGTGAACGAGAGCGGCGCCGAGCGCTACTCGGTCGCGTTCTTCATCGACCTCGATTTCGACGCGCCGGTCGAGACGCTGCCGACCTGTGTCGATGCCGAGCACCCGGCCGACCCGTACCCGTTCACCTGCGGCGAGTACAAGACCCAGTGGTTCACGCACGTGTACCCGCACCTGCGGGACGAGCCCGAGATCCTGACCGCCCACGCCTGACAGCAACCCGGCAGTGGGCTTCGGTAGTAGTCGAGGCCCACTGCTGTCTGTTCGACCGAGACCGCATCGGTCCAATTCAGATGCGAGCGGCTGCATTCGGACCCATCCAGTGAATCAGAGCTGCACCACCACCCACCACAGACACCGAAGGAGACACCACGCATGACGGCTTTGCTCGAGCTTCCGGTCCCTCGAGAGGAGGTCGCCCGACTCGCCGAGAAGGCGATGACACGCGCTGGGGCTTCGGATGACGTAGCCGAACTGCTCGTCGACGCCGCCTTGTTCGCCGAGGACCGGGGCATGCGCGGAGTCGGCGTCACTCATCTTCTCGACTATCTTCACGCCATCGACGACGGTCGCCTGGATGCGGCTGCAGTACCTACAGTGGACCGGCTCACGCCTGCCATCCTCGCGTGCAACGCTCACGGAGGGCCGTTCCACACGGGGTTCGATGCGGCGATCGACGATCTCGTCGCAGCAGCACGGTCCGAGGGGGTGGCGATATTCCTGCAGTCGGGAGCATTCGCGGGTGGTCAGCTCGGGTGGTTCACCGAGCGCCTGTCGACGCACGGTCTCGCGGCACTCGGCGCTATCAACTCCAACGCGTTTCTCGCCACCGCACCCGGCACCGGCCGCGTATTGGGCACGAACCCGATGTCGTACTCGTTCCCCCGGCCGGCAGGCGAGGTCATGACCGTCGACCAGTCGTCGAGCGCGGCCGCGTACGTCAACGTACGCGAAGCGGCGGCGAACGGTCGGCCGATCCCCGAGGGATGGGCGATCGACGCCGCCGGCCAACCGACGACCGACCCCGTCGCGGCGCTGGACGGGGCCATGCTCCCGTTCGGCGGCTACAAGGGTGCCAACATCGCTTGGATGGTCGAGTTGCTTGCGGGCATGTCGGGCGGAAACTGGTCGATCGACGCTCCGTCCTTCGACGCAGGCGCGGACAACCCCGGGGTCGGAATGTTCATACTGGCGATCGACGTGAGCAAGCTCCAGCACGACTTCGTCTCGAGGGCAGATGCGCACGTGTGCCGGCTGGGCGCGCAGGGCGTCCGCACGCCGGGCACTTCGCGGGTGAAGCCCCTCTCCGAAATCTCCCTGCGCACCAATGTCCTCGAGACGCTGCGGGCACGCGCGGCAGGCCAATTTTCCAGAAATCCTCAAGGAGCGCGATCATGACGACGAACAGCCCGTACATCATTCGGCAAGACGACGCCGAGGTCTTCTACGAGGGCCCGGAGCTGTGTCGGGAGTACTTCCGCAACGACGCGATGTGGTTCGGTACCTCCACGGTTCAGCCCGGCGACACCGGTGACGTGGACCAGGGTCACGCGGGCACTTGGGAGGTGTTCTTCTGCGTCTCCGGCCAGGGGTACCTCGACGACGGCTCGAACGAGTACTTCCTCGAGGCAGGTGACGCGTGGGCCGTGCCGCCAACCGTCCCCCACCGCATCCACAACCGCAGTGCAGCCCCGGTCGTCATGGCCTGGGCCGGTGGTCCGACTCTGCCATCGGAGAAGTGATTCGGCGGAAGACCCCGTTCCCAACCTCAAAGGACTACCCGTGAACATGAGCCCCACGTCCCCTGCTCGCCAGGGCTCCTTCATCCGAAGGCTCAACCCGTGCGGACACCGCACCGGCCAATGGGCCCAGATTCTCACCACATCAACCGCACACGACCAGGAACATTTCCTCGTCATCTACCACGACAGCGAAACGGAACTCCTTCCGACCGAATCCCCCGGACATCACTACGAATTCGGCCCCGTACCTGACCAGTGGAACTCCCGAATCGATTTCCTTGGAACGGAATAGCTGCTCACGATTTCGTCCGGAAGCGAGGAACCCGCACAAGGGCGGCGGCGCACGAGGAACTGCATCTATTGTTGATCGGGTGAAGGCGCTACTCGAGTTCGGCCGGTCCGATGCTTGACCCCAGGCTCAAGATCCTGCAGGCAGTCGATTACTACGGCACTGTCACAGCCGCTGCGGCGGCCCTGTCGTACACTCCGTCGGCGATCTCGTATCAACTGCGCCAGTTGTCGGAGCTACTCGGGGTCGGATTGATCGAGCCCTCGGGCCGCGGCATCAAACTCACGCCGGCTGCACGCACCGTCTTACGGCACGCCGCCATCATGCAGGCTCAGTGGGAGTTGGCCCAGAGCGAGCTCGCCGAAACGGTGGACGAGCTGTCCGGCCCGTACACCCTGTGCGGGTTTTCCACGGCGTCAACACAATTGCTGCCTTATGCCGGCAGGGCTCTACGCGATCGCCATCCCCGCCTTCGCGTGCGTCTGGTTCAGGCCGATCCCGCCGAATGCTTCAGGCTGCTGCAGATGGAGGAGGCGGACCTCGCCTTGGTGATGGTGACCGCGGACTCTCCTCCCCTGGACGATCTCCGCTTTGATCAACAGTTGTTGGTGGACGACCCGTTGGATCTGGTCGTACCCGCGAATCATCCATTGGCCTCCCGTCGACGCGTCACTCTCGCCGACGCCGCCGACGAGCCCTGGGTCGTCGGGAGCCCTGGTGGGGCATACCACCAACTCACTGTGACCGCCTGTGTCGCAGCTGGATTCACACCCAACATCGCTCACCAGGCCGACGAGTGGGAGACCGGTGCGGCGATAGTTTCTCAGGATATGGGGGTCATGCTCGTGCCACGGCTGTGGCTACTGGGTTCGGAGTGGGCAGTCACCCGGATCAGGTTGTCAGGTGAACCTGTGCCTGCCCGCAAGATCGTTGCCGCCACGCGCAAGGGCGCCGGACGTCATCCGCTCGTCGCAGAGACACTCGAACTCGTCAAGGCACGATGTGACACCCTGTACTCGAATCCACCCGAAAGTTCCGGAAGTGCGACGTAGATCGCGTTGCGCCCGTCCGGCGCGTCGACTGCGGTCGCCTGGAGGGGAACGTCATTCCGCGCCTGGAGCAGCTGGTCATGAGGGTCGACCCCGCCGCGTTCACCGATTCGCGGCCAGCACTGCCGCGAGGCCTTCTTGGAGGTCCTTGACGAAATACTCGGGAACCTCCAGCGACGGGAAGTGTCCCCCGGTTTCGGGCGACCTCCATCGGACGATGTGCCGGTACCGCTCCTGCGCCCAGGGGCGCGGACACTTCTCGATGTCGCGGGGATACATGGTGATTGCCGACGGGACGTCGACGCGAAGTTCGGGATCGAGCGAGTTGTGGCTTTCGTAGTAGATGCGGGCCGCCGATGCGCCCGTCCGCGTGAGCCAGTACAGGGTGACGTCGTCGAGAATTCGGTCTCTGGACATCGTCTCGAACGGGCTGTCTTCGGTGTCCGACCACTCGGCGAATTTGTCGAGGATCCAGGCGAGAAGCCCGACCGGTGAGTCGACGAGCGAGTAACCGATGGTCTGCGGTCGGGTTGCCTGCTGTTTCGCGTACGCCGCACGGTAGTGCCAGAAATCGCGGGTTTCCTCGGTCCATGTGCGTTCGACCGCCGTCAGCCCGTCCGTCGTCAACCCGGGTGGGGCCTCCGCGAACAAGGTGTGGATGCCGAGAACGTGCGCCGGGAACCTGCCGCCGAGAACCGTGGTGATGTTGCCTCCCCAGTCGCCGCCGTGGGCCGCGAATGTGCCGTAGCCGAGTCGGCCCATCAGCTTCACCCATGCGGCCGCGATCTTTTCGGTTCCCCATCCGGTGGTGGCCGGCTTGTCGCTGTAGCCGAAACCCGGTAGCGACGGGGCGACGACGTGGAACGCCGGCGCGCCTGCATCTTTCGGATCGGCCAGCTCGTCCACGACATCGACGAACTCGGCAATGCTGCCGGGCCAGCCGTGCGTCAGGATCAGAGGGGTGGCGTCTGCGCGCGCGGATCGGCGGTGCAGGAAGTGGATTCCCAGACCGTCGATGGTCGTGCGGAACTGGCCGATCCGGTTCAGGCGTTCTTCGAACGACCGCCAGTTGTACCCGGTGCGCCAGTAGTCCACGACGTCGACGAGGTCGGCGAGAGGAACGCCCTGTTCCCATCGGCGAGGGCCGGGCGGGGCGCGATAGACCGTCTCGGCTTCCGGTAGTCGCGCCGCGGCCAGCCTTGCGCGCAGATCGTCGAGGTCGGCGTCGGGTGCGTGGGCTTCGAATGCGTGGACGTCGCTGGTGAGGCGGGGCATGAGACCTCCTGGTGACCGTGGAACCGGCTAGGAACTATTGCGAACCGTCTAAGCCGGTTCTAGCACGCGTTCGTGCCGACGCGCAACCAGCTAAGGTGGTTCCATGCCTGCCGAGTTCCCCGACTTCCGCCTCGGTAGCGTGCTGGCGACCAGCTTCACGGCGACTCTGACGGAGCGTCGCGGCGACGCCGTGGAGCGCATTCCCACGCCGCAGCGACTCGTCGACTGGCTGGCAGTGAACGGCCTCGCCGTCGACTCCTGCACCACCGCCCAGCTCGAACTCGCCCGTGAACTGCGAGAGGCGATTCACGCCGCCGCGACTGCGGCCGCGATACACGAACCCCTCCCCGCATCCGCTGTCCACATCATCAATGACCGCAGCACTCAGGGTCGGGCGTCGGCCATCCTGACGTCCGAGGGCAATCGTCGGTGGCAGCTCAGCTCGGCGTCCTGCGTGGAAGATGCCCTCGGCGTCATCGCCGCCGACGCGATCAGCATCATCGCAGGCGAACGGGACGGAAAATTGGCCTTGTGCGCATCCCCGACCTGCCAGGCCGCGTTCTTCGACACCAGCCAAAGTCGCACCCGCAAATGGTGTGACATGAACACGTGCGGAAATCGCCAGAAGAAGGCGCGCTTCCAGGCCAGCCGGCGCATGAACGCCGGATCAGCGGAGTGATGGGTCGACGTAGACGAGACGAGAAGGCCGACGGGTAGTCGGATTCCTCGCCGGATAGGGCGGGAGGAACGCCATCGCGAGTGGTACCCCTGGTGTCGGTGTGGGGGATACTCTGGGATCACTGTCCGCCTGCGACGGGATGACTCGAGCCGGCCGGCGGTGCGGTGACGCCGACCGGGATGGGGCGTGCGATGGCCGAATTCGATCCGCTTGCCACCCAGCGTGACGACGCCGGGGACATCACCGCAGAGCTGGAGGCCGCCGGATTCACCGGCTTCGAAGAAATCGGCCGCGGAGGGTTCGGCGTCGTCTACCGATGCCGTCAACCGCATTTGGACCGCACGGTGGCGGTCAAGGTACTCGCCGCGGACCCGGCGCCAGAGGATCTGGAGCGGTTCCTGCGCGAGCAGCGGGCGATGGGCCGGCTGTCCGGGCACCCCCACATCGTCACCGTCCTGGAGGTGGGCACCACCGCGGCGGGCCGACCGTACCTCGTGATGCCGTATCACCGGTACGGCGCGCTCGACGCCACGATCCGCCGCACCGGCCCCCTGAACTGGGCCGATACGCTGAATTTGGGGATCGCGTTGGCCGGGGCGCTCGAGACTGCCCACCAGGCCGGGGTCGTGCACCGCGACGCGAAACCGGCGAACGTCCTGCTGACCGAATACGGCGACGCACAGTTGGCCGATTTCGGGATCGCCCGAATTCCGGGCGGCTTCGAGACCGGTACCGGTGTGATCACCGGTTCGCCCGCGTTCACCGCCCCCGAGGTCCTCGCCGGGCAGAGCCCCACCCCGGCATCGGACGTCTACAGCCTGGGCGCGACCCTGTTCTGCGCGCTGACCGGGCATGCCGCGTTCGAACGCCGCAGCGGCGAACAGCTCGTCGCCCAGTTCGTGCGGATCACCACCGAGCCGGTGCCGGACTTGCGGGACCCGGCCATTCCCGATGCGGTGACGGCGGCCATCGGACACGCCATGGCCGCCGAACCCACGGCGCGGCCACGCACGGCGGCGGAGTTCGAGGACGAGCTGCGCGACGCTCGGACCCGGACCGGAGCGCGTGCCGACGAGGATCCGCCGCTCCGCGGTCCCGCAGATGTGTGCGCGGGCTCGCCGACATCGGTGTCCGTGCCTGCCGAGCCCCTCCCCGGCACGCAACGGACCCGGCGTGCGCCGCCGACCCCGGCGACGAAGTTCCGGCCGCCCACCGCACCGAAGGCCCTGGTGCGCCGGGGACGGCTGCTCGAGACCTTGCGCTCCGCGAGGCGCCGGCGGCTGGTGCTCATCCATGCGCCCGCCGGATACGGCAAGTCCACCCTCGCGGCCCAGTGGCGCGAGGCGCTCGTCGACGGAGGCACGGTGGTGGCGTGGCTCTCCGTCGACAACGACGACAACAACCTGGTGTGGTTTCTCGCGCATCTGATCGAGGCGATCCGGCGTGTGCAGCCCACTCTGGGTCACGATCTCGGTCAGGTGCTCGAGGACCGCGGCGACGACGCCGACCGCTACGTGCTGACCTCACTGGTCAACGAGGTGCACGACCGGGGGCTGCCGGTGGCGGTGGTGATCGACGACTGGCACCGGGTCACCGAGTCCGCGACCCTCGCCGCCCTGGGCTACCTGCTCGACAACGGCTGCCACCACCTCCAGCTCATTGTCACCAGCCGAACCCGATCCGGACTGCCGCTCGGTCGAATGAAGGTTCGCGACGAACTGGTCAAGGTCACGGCCGCGGACCTGCGGTTCGATCTCGACGAATCCACCCGATTTCTCGTGGACGTGAACGGAATCGCGCTGGCAGACTCCGAGCTCGCGGCGCTGACCCGCTCCACCGACGGATGGGTCGCCGCTCTGCAACTCGCGTCCCTGTCGCTCCGCGGCACATCCGGAGCAGGCGATCTGATCGCGCACCTGTCCGGCCGACATCACGCCATCGGTGAGTTCCTGGCCGAGAACGTGCTGAATGCACTCGAACCCGAACTGCTCGACTTCCTGATGGCCACTTCGGTTCCGGAACGAATCTGCGGCGAGCTCGCGGAGATCCTTGCGGACACGACCCGGGGGCAGGCGCTGCTCGAGGAGGTCGAGGAGCGGGATTTGTTCCTGCGCAGCCTCGACGACGACGGCGACTGGTTCCGCTATCACCACCTGTTCGCCGAGTTTCTCCGACGCAGACTCGAACGTGACGCACCCGAGCGGCTCGCCGGGTTGCACCGGAAAGCGTCGGACTGGTTTGCCGGCCACGGCGCGCTCGGTGAGTCGGTCGACCATGCACTGGCCGCCGGCGATGACGGCCGTGCCGTGGACCTGATCGAGTCGCATGCGATGAGCTTGATCGAGAGTTCGAAGATGGGGACGGTCCTCGCGCTGGTCGCGAAACTGCCCGCATCGCTTGCACAGAACCGCGCTCGACTCCAGTTGATCGTGGCATGGGCCAACGTCCTGCTGCACCGGCTCGAGCCGATGGAGGTAGCCCTGGCCCGGGTCGAGGCCGCCCTCGGCGAGCACCCTCCGACCGACACGCAGGCGATCGATCTGCGAGTGGAGGCAGCAGTCATCGCCGACGTCGGTCGATGCCACGCCGACGTGATCGACGGGACCGTCGAGCAGGTCCGCGAATGCCTCGAAAGGCCGGACACCCTGCCGCCCTTCGTCGTTGCCGCCGCGGCCGACGTCACCTCGTTTGCGGACATCTGCCGCTTCGAGTTCGCCGCCGCCCGGCGCCGACAGGACTGGGCGCTGCGCTACCACGAGCAGACCCGCGGACCCCACTTCGGAATGATCGGACATTGTGTCGCCGGCATCGCCTCCAACGAACTTCTCGACGTCACCGCCGCCGAGGGCCACTTCCGGGCCGCCTGGGACCTCGCCGTTTCCACCGTCGGTGTTCACTCGTATGCGGCACAGCTGTCCGGCGCACTGCTCGGTGACCTGCTGTATCAGCAGGGCAGGGTCGACGAGGCCGAGCATCTGCTGGATGCGAGTTACCGCCTCGGCGCCGAGGGCGGAGTCGTCGATTTCATGCTCGCCAGTTACGGCACCGGCGCCCGGATCAAGGCCCTGCACGGGGACATGCCCGCGGCGGCGCAGCGGTTGGACGAGGGCGCCGACACCGCCCGGAAGCTGCGACTGCCGCGGCTCGCCGCGCGCATCGACAACGAGCGGGTTCGCTGCGGATGGGAACCGGGCACCGAATTCCGCACTCGCACCGAGCGATCGACGGCACAACGCCAGCCCGCCGACCTCAGCACACGAACGACCGAACTCGACGAAGACTCCCAGATCCGGCTGCTCCTGACCGCACACGCCTACGACCAAGCCTGTGCCCGTGCGGAAGCGGTGGTCCGGGCACTGGATCCAGCGCGGCGACCCCTGGCCCTCCTCGAGGCCCGGATGCTGCTCGCCCAGTGCCTGGCGGCCGCGGGAAGGGCCACGGACGCAAAACAGGTTCTCATCCCCGTTACCGCCGACTGCGCCGAATACGGACTGCCCCGCCTGGTGGCCGACGGCGGCGAATCCGTCACCGACCTCCTCACCGACATCGCCGACGATCAACGCCGCGGCCGCTGGCAGCCCGACTGGCCGTCCATCCCGGAGACCTTCCTTGCCCGGACGCGCCCGGACGAGTGAGTTGGTTACCCGGCGAGCACGACCATGCTGATGGTCGTGTCGCCGCCAACACCTGGTCAGATACATCCTCGGCTCGAGCGTTCATCAGTTTGTATGAACCGGCACCCCCACCGTTAGCGCGTTTGCGCATGGTGAACGGACGCCCCGACAAGCATGGTGATTGTCATCACACGCTCGATGCCGCCCGCGATATCGGCGGGCGCGGGCACGCACACCTGATGAAGGGAATGCCATGGGTACGACTCCGGACGGAGGCCATCAGCTCAAGCCCGGCCTCAAACAGCGGCATCTGACCATGCTCTCACTCGGTGGTGTCATCGGTGCGGGGTTGTTCGTCGGCTCGAGCGCAATCATCAACCAGGCCGGGCCGCTCGCGTTCATCACGTATGGCATCACGGGACTGATCGTGTTGCTGGTGATGC
Organism: Rhodococcus sp. NPDC057014; assembly: GCF_042673295.1. NCBI lineage: Bacteria > Bacillati > Actinomycetota > Actinomycetes > Mycobacteriales > Nocardiaceae > Rhodococcus > Rhodococcus sp. NPDC057014. The sequence continues at coordinate 5,811 of NZ_JBHUSF010000124.1, read as the reverse complement.
GCATGCTCGGCGAAATGGCTGCCGCGAAACCGTGTTCCGGTTCGTTCACCGACTACGCGCGGATGGCGTGGGGGGAATGGGCAGGGTTCTCGACGGGATGGCTCTACTGGTACTTCTGGGTCATCGTCGTCGGATTCGAGGCCGTCGTCGGCGGTCAGATGATCAACAAATGGATCCCGTCGATACCGGTGTGGGCCATCGCCCTCACCCTGATGGTGATCATGACCGCGGTCAACTTGCTCTCGGTCGGCGCGTTCGGTGAAGCGGAATACTGGTTCGCGAGCATCAAAGTCGTCGCCTTCATCACCGTCGCCGCCCTCTTCGTGTTCGGTCTCTGGCCCGGCGCACGCATCGACTTCGGCAACCTCACCGACCACGGCGGGCTCCTCCCCAACGGCCTCGCCACCCTGTTCGTCGGCGTGGTGGTGGTCATCTTCTCCATGACCGGCGTCGAGGTCGTCACGATCGCGGCCGCCGAATCGGCCGAGCCGGCGAAATCGATCCGCAAGGCCGTCAATTCGGTGGTGTTCCGTATCCTCGCCTTCTTCGTCATCTCGACATTCCTGATCGCCGTGATCGTGCCGTGGGACTCGGTCGTTCCCGGGGAATCGCCGTTCGTCGCCGCCCTGGATCGGATCGGTATTCCGGGTACGGCGGACCTGCTCAACCTCGTCATCCTGGTTGCGGTGCTCTCGGTCCTGAACTCCGGTCTCTACACGTCCTCGCGGCTGCTGTTCGTCATGGGCGGACGCGGCGACGCTCCGGCGTGGATGACCTCGACCAACAAGCGGGGTGTCCCGGTGAAGGGAATCCTCTCGTGCACGGTGGTCGGCTACGGATGTGTGGTACTCGCGGCCGTGTTCCCCGACACGGTGTTCCTGTTCCTGATCAACGCCTCCGGTGCGGTGTTCCTGTTCGTGTACTTCATGATCTGCATCTCCGAACTCCGGCTGCGTCGCCGGTGGGAGAAGGAGAACCCGGGTGGCCTCGAGTTCCGGATGTGGCTGTACCCGGGCCTGCCGATCCTGGTCACCGTCGCGATCGTTGCGGTGCTGGTCAGCATGGGCCTGCGCGATGCCAACCGGATCGAGCTGATGCAGGGCGTCGCCGTGTGGGTGGTGCTGACGGTCATCTACCTGGTGAAGAGGAGGGCCCGCACCGCCCGCGGATCGCATGACCTCGATACCGCCCGCTCGGCCGATATCGAGACTCCACCCTCCCCTGTCCATCCCACCTAGCGAATCACCCCACCGGGAAACACATCGACGGCGCCATGCCGTCGATGTGTTTCTCTTCGTCCGGCCGACGGGATCGCATTCCGGTCACTCGAGAAGGTCGTCGAGCGAGAGCTTGGCACGTTCGACCCCGGACAGCGTGAGCCAGAGCATCGCCGACCCCTCGGTGGAGGTGGGTTTGAGACCGGTGAGTTGCTCGACACGACGCAGCCGGTAGACGAGGGTCTGCCTGTGAATGTTCAGTTCGTCGGCGCTCTTCTGCCAGGCGCCGTCGTTACGGAGGAACACCCGCACCGAGTCCAGCAGATTTCCTTCGTTGTCCTTGTCGTGGACGATGAGTGGGCCGAGGACCCGCCGCACGAGGGTGCGGGTGTCCTCGATGCTGCGGGGGAGGAAACCGACGTCGTCCCGGTCGTCCCCGTAGACGTTGACCGTCTGTCCCTGCTCGTGCGCGCGGGCCACCGCGAGCTGAGCCTGCCGTGCCGCTTCGGCGACACTGGAATTCGCGGTCAAGGCGGTGCTGACACCGACTGCGCAGTCCGGGCCGAGTTTTGCACTGATCGTGGCGAGCAACTCGAGGTCGCGCGGCACCAGCCCCATCAGCATCGCCCCGGACGGCAGCAGCAGCGGCGCATACTGCTGCAGGCACACCTGTCGGTGAATCGACTCATGATGCAGCACAGCACTTTCCCCGGGGCTCCAACATGCGATCGCCGTGGCATTGGGCATACCCCGGTGTCGCAGTTCGGGCCACACCGCGGCGAGCGTGACCGTGTCGTCGAGCAATCCGACCAGCAGGTCCTGCCCGGAGGCGCGGAGTCGGTCTCGCTCGGCGGCGTGGTGCTCGAGTTCGAGTGCGATCAACCCGCCGACATGCTGGAGAAGCGGCCGGTCGTTGACCGGATTGCGGCCGGCGCGGGCGGTCAGCACGACGTCCCCGGCGCCGGGGATGGGAATGTTCACGCTCTCGGGCGTCGGGTCCTGATCGACGGTGCGCTGGTGCAGGGCCAGGCGTCCGCTGACCACGACCTCTCCCCCGGCGTCGTGGTCCCGCACTTCGAGGGCCCACCCGGTGGTGCCCTCGAGCGTGGAGATCCGGTCGCCGAAGCTGCCACGGGCGTGGAGGGACTGCCAGTACACGTCGTAGAGGCGGGTGATGGTTGCCAGACGCTGACGTTCGGATTCGACGGCGCTTTCGATGACGGTCCGCGCCAACGTCACGAACTGCAGGTCGAAACTGGCGGACAGCACCGGGAACCCCCGCTCACGCGCGACGTCCAGCAGCGCGGGCGCGACTTCCGGGGTGCCGGGCCCTCGTGCGATCACCAGGGCGCTGACCTGACTGTCGATCAGGTGCGCCATCCACTCGGACTGCTCCGCGGGGTTGTCGGGCAGTCCGCCGCCGGTGGTCATGACCAGGTCGCCGCTTTCGAACCACAGCCACGGATCGGGAAGGTCGCACGCGTGCGCCCACGTCACCAGGCGCGTCCCGCCGCTCTCGCCGGCGAGATACCGCAACCCGAGCGACGGGATCGCGACCAGCTGATCGACGGAAATCACCGCCCTCACCTCCTCATACAAACGTACAGCGCGCCGGGTTGAAGTCTGTGAATCCGGAGTATGTCGGGGCTCACACGCTGACACGACACTGGAGTCCGACGCACGAAACGAATGAGGGCTGGAGGCTCTAGATGGTAGTCAGTAACACCCAACCCGGGCGCGACGTGTCAGGTGCCGCACACGGTACACCCCTGTGGCGCGAGGATCGAGAGTTCACTGCCCGACGGCCAGCGTTGCCCGGGAACGTCACCGCCGATGTCGCCATCGTCGGTGCCGGCTTCACCGGACTGTGGGCGGCCTACTACCTGCTGCAGGCGGACCCGTCACTGAAAGTTGTACTGCTCGAACGTGAATTCGCCGGATTCGGGGCCTCCGGCCGCAACGGCGGGTGGGCGTCGTCGATCTTCCCGGTCTCCCTCGCCCGCGTCGAACAGCTGTATTCGCACCGCGCCGCCCTGGATCTGCAGGCCGCGATGAACGACACCGTCTCCGAGATCGGTCGGGTCGTCGACGCCGAGGGCATCGACTGCGAATACGCCCGCGACGGGTTCGTCTCCCTCGCGCGGAGCGAGGCGCAGTGGGCGCGGGCGAAGGCGACCGTGGCCGGTGCCGAGAAGTTCGGCACCCGAGGACAGTGGAAACTGCTCGATTCCGCTGCGGCGCAGGAGAAGATCAACGCCACCGACGTCCTCGGCGGCATCTACACTGAGCACTGCGCGCTGTTGCACCCGGACAAGCTCGTGCGAGGACTCGCCGGCTGGGTCGAGGAACACGGCGGAGTCATCTACGAAGACACCGCGGTCGACGAGATCGGCAAAGGCATCGTCTGGACCGAACACGGATCGGTCACCGCCTCCGTCGTCATCCGCGCCACCGAGGCGTTCACCCCCGAATTTCCGGCGTACCGGCGCAACGTGGCACCGCTGTACTCGCTCGTCGTCGCCACCGCGCCTCTGCCCGAGGGCCTTCGCGAGGACCTGGGTCTCGACGGACGCACCGCGTTCAACGACATGCGCAACCTCCGGATCTACGCGCACCCGACCAGCGACGGCCGCCTGCTGTTCGGCGGGCGGGGGGCGCCGTACCACTTCGGGTCCAAGGTCGACTCCTCCTTCGACGTCGACGAGAAGATCCACGACAAGATCATCGACACGATGCACGAATTCTTCCCGGCCCTGCGGGACGTACCGATCACACACCGGTGGGGCGGTCCCCTCGGTGTTCCCCGCGACTGGTTCCCGTCGGTCGGCTACGACCAGAACAACAAGACGGCCTGGGCCGGACCGTACGTCGGCGACGGCGTCGCGACCAGCAACCTCGCCGGCCGCATCCTGCGCAACCTCATCCTCGACAGGCGCGACGACCTGAATTCGCTCCCGGTCGTCAACCATCGCTCGCCGAAGTGGGAGGTGGAGCCGTTCCGGTGGTTCGGGGTGAACGCGGGCCTGCGCGCCGCCGCGACCGCCGACCTCGAAGAGCGCGTGACCGGTAAACCGTCGAAAGTTTCCGCGCTGCTCGAGAAGCTGACCGGCGCCCACTGACCGTCAACCACACACCGTTCGGAGAAATCACCATGGCATCACTGATCCACCTGCCCGCCGGCACAGTTCAGGGCGAGCTGACCCCCGCCGGGCAGCGCCCCGGCGCAGACAGCGGCGACCCACAACTCGGCACGCTGCCCCTCGACGGCAGCACCGACGCCCAGATCGGGATCTGGGAATGCCGGCCGGGTGGCTGGCCCGTGATCGACCGGCCCAACACCGAAACCTGCTACATCATCTCCGGTAGGGCGACTTTGACCGACGACGACACCGGCACCAAGGTCGACATCTCGGCAGGCGATTTCGTCGTCCTGCCCCCGGGCTGGTCGGGACGCTGGGACGTCACCGACACCCTGCGCAAGGCCTACGCCATCTTCTGACGCACTCACCGCATCCCACTTCGCACTCCGCCACTCCTTCGAAAGGATTCACGTGGTCGCCACGATCTCCCATTGGTTCGACAACAAGACCTTCCCCGGCACCAGCGGCAACACCGCCCCCGTCACCAACCCTGCGACCGGTGCCGTCACCGGGCAGGTCGCCCTCGCCAGCGTCGAAGACGCCCGCGCCGTCATCGACTCGGCCGCCGCCGCGTTCCCCGCCTGGCGCGATACCTCCCTCGCCAAGCGGACGCAGATCATCTTCAAGTTCCGGGAACTGCTCAACGAGCGCAAGGGTGAACTCGCCGAGATCATCACCTCCGAACACGGCAAGGTCGTCTCCGACGCATTGGGCGAGGTCTCCCGCGGCCAGGAAGTCGTCGAATTCGCCTGCGGCATCGCCCACCTGCTCAAGGGCGGCATGACCGAAAACGCCTCCACCAACGTCGACGTGCACTCGATCCGCCAACCCGTCGGCCCCGTCGGCATCATCTCCCCCTTCAACTTCCCCGCCATGGTGCCGATGTGGTTCTTCCCCATCGCCATCGCCGCCGGCAACACCGTCGTGTTGAAGCCGTCCGAGAAGGACCCCACCGCCGCGATCTGGATGGCCGAACTCTGGGCCGAAGCCGGACTCCCCGCCGGCGTCTTCAACGTGCTCCAAGGCGACAAGACGTCCGTCGACGAACTCCTGACGAATCCCGCCGTCAAGGCGATCTCCTTCGTCGGCTCCACCCCCATCGCCCAGTACGTCTATGCCACCGGCACCGCCCACGGCAAACGCGTCCAAGCCCTCGGCGGCGCGAAGAACCACGCCATCGTCCTGCCCGACGCCGACCTCGACCTCGCCGCCGACGCCATGGTCAACGCCGGCTTCGGATCCGCCGGTGAACGCTGCATGGCCATCTCCGCCCTCGTCGCCGTCGGGGACATCGCCGACGAACTCGTCGCGAAAATCACCGAACGCACCAACACCCTCAAGATCGGTGACGGCACCCGCGATTCCGACATGGGTCCGCTGGTGACGAAGGTGCACCGCGACAAGGTCGCCTCCTACATCGACGCCGGCGAAGGCGCTGGAGCGACGATCGTCGT
>NZ_JBHUSF010000123.1:0-23866 GCF_042673295.1 Rhodococcus sp. NPDC057014 | reverse complement strand
GTTCTCGTGTGTCTCATGGCCGGTTCGACGCGCCACCACTCCGACGCCCGGCCGTCAGTGGGTGTCGATCGCGCCGGCTTCGTACTTGCGCCGGCGAATTCCCAGCGCGCTCGGGCCTCGCGACGAGTGACGTCGACCGCTGACGCGCACCGACGCATGATTCCGCGGTCGTTCGTCTGGGACGGTGCTGTCGGATGTCGCCGGTGCCGGAGGGGTACTTTCGTCGGCCTTCTTGGGCTCGCGCGTTGCGACCCAGCACACCGTTGCGCCGAGGCACACGATGGCGGTGCCGACCCAGAAGGTGACTCCGAGCGCGGTAGCCAACATCAGCGAAGAGAACGCAGCCGACAGTACCGGCGTGAAGTAGGAAGCGGCAGCGAGCAGGGTCATGTTTCCGTGAAGAATGCCCACATTCCACAGGGCATAGCCGAAACCGATGGCACATGCCGCCACCAGCGTGGCTACCACCCCGGTCACCGTCAGGCGGAGGGGTTCGGTGTCGCTGAACAGGTACAGCACCCAGAACGATGCTGCGGTGAGCATGAAGAACGGAGTAATCCCGTTGTTGCCCTTGGCGAACAGCTTGGTCACGGTGCAGTATGCGGACCAGATGACGGCACCCAGGAGTGCGAGAGCGTAACTCAGGGGATTCGTGCGGATGTTCTCGATGGTTCCGGGCAGGTCGAGTCCGGCGTCACCGCCGAGGACCAGGGCGATCCCGGCAATGGACAATCCGATGCCGGGAATGAACAGGATCGAGGATCTCTGACCGGTGAACAGGATGGCGAACAGGACTGTCAGGCACGGCCACAGGTAGTTCACGATGCCGACCTCGATCGCCTGGCGCGGGTCGGTCGCCAGTCCGATCGCGAGAGCGAAGCACACTTCGTAAGCGGCGAACATCAGCGCACCGGTCAGCAGATAGATGCGGTTGAATTCGCGAAGTGTGGGCCACCCGACGGTGAGGAACAACAAAACGGAGCAGCACGTGTAGATCATGGCCGCGCCGCCGAGGGCGCCGAGGCTCTCGGTTACCAGTCGGATCATGCCGACCATGGTGCTCCACAACACAATTGCTGCCAGGCCGGCCAGGGTTGCGTTCCGGCCAGTCATCGCCACTTTTGCCAAGATGATCCTCCTTCGTGCTGAGCTCAGGGATTGTCGAACCCGAACACCGTGACGTGCAGGCGCGGAGGGAGGTCGTCCCGCGGCACGCCTGAGAGGTCTGTGGATCGAGTTGTCGTGGGCACCACGAATCGGCGTACATCGGCGCGAGGGAACCCGACCGTTACGCGATTCTTACCTAAATGTAATCTGTGATCACAAAGTTGGCAAGTGATGTGCGCCGCAGGAGTCGGTAGGCGTGCAACGAGCAGGAATGATCAGCGGTGGCCATCACGGGAACCCCGTGTGGCCTGCTCAGGAGCGGGCCACACGGAACTCCCGGTCGGACTCAGAAGTCGGGGTAGTAGCTCGGACGCGGTGCCGTGGTCCGAATGTCGGGAAGCTCCATGTTCCGCTTGTCCTCCTCGTCATCGACCCAGCAGTCGGCGATCTCGTCGGTGGTCGCGAACCAGACACCGTCGTGGGACACCATGTGCTCGATCAGCTTCTGGTACCACATCATGTGATGGGCCTGGCCGACGATCTGCGGATGCACACACGAGACGAACGCGGCACCCTCGACGTTCTGATAGCCGTAGTCGAAGATGTCGCGCCAGCGTTCGAAGACGGTACGACTGTCCTGCTGGCCGGCCTGCACTCCGGTGATGCAAGCGAGTGGCGGGAAGTCGTCGAGGTACCAGCTGACCGGCAGTTCGAGGACATGGCTCGCCTTGCCGGGCTTGTTGCCGTTTTCCCAGTCGATGGCCCACCGCTGCGGACGGTATGCCTCGAGGTCGCGGCCCATCAGGGAGGAGTCGTACTTGAACCCCATCTTCTCGACGATGTCCAGGGTGTTGTCGGAGTAGTCCCAGTACGGCGAGCGGTACCCCGTCGGACGAACACCGAGTTGCTTGTCGAAGGTGGCGAAGGCACGCTCGACCAGCTCCTCCTCGGTCCCGGCGTCGATCAGGGTGGGGTTCTCGTGGAAATACCCGTGGTGGCCGAACTCGTGACCCTTCTCGGCGATCTGTTCACATTCCTTCGTGAACGTGTCGACGGTGTGCCCGGGCGTGAACCAGGTGGTCTTGATGTCGTAGCGGGCGTAGAGATCGAGTAGGCGCGGGACGCCGACCTTGGCGCCGAACTCGCCGCGCGACATGAAGGACGGGCTGGGTTTGTTGAATCCGCCCAGCCAGAGTGACTGTGCGTCGAAGTCGGTTCCGAGATTGACTGCAATCTTCTTCCCCGCGGGCAGTTCGAGATGACCCATTGTCGCTTCTCCTGATATCGGTGTCGTGCTTGTGGTGGGTGAGCTTCTAGAGATCGGCGGACCGCCCTAGCCGAGCTGGCGTGCGGTGGTATGGGAGGGCCAGCGGCGGTAGGACTCCACGCGCCGGCGTCGATCCTGGAACGTGGTCGCGGCACCGTCGAGACGGTTCCGGCGCAGGACATCGAGATCGACGACGCCCGTGAGGACGTTCTCGGTGTTCGCTTCGGGCGCTTGCGCCACGACCCCGGCGGGGGTCCACGGGAGGTCGCAGGGCGAAAGGATCGAACTCTGGGTCCACCCGCTGGGGATGGGGCCACCGGGTGCGCCTCCGGTGGCGCAGTGCGCGAAGTACACCTGGTTCTCGACGGCGCGGGCCTGCGCGCAGTGCCGCACCCGCCAGTACCCGTACTCGGTGAAGGTGTACGACGGGCAGAGAATCAACTCTGCGCCCTGTTCGGCGAGCGACGACGCACATTCGGGAATTTCGGTCTCGTAGCAGACGTTGAAACCGACCGTGGCGAACGGAAGTTCGAAGACGTTCATGTCGTCGCCCTCCCTCGTCGACCAATCCGCTTCCGCAGGAAAGATGTGCGTCTTGCGGTGCTCGTACTGTTCCCCGTCGGGACCGAAAATGTATGCGATGTTGTAGTATCCGTCTTCGCGATATTCCAGGTGCGATCCCGCTGCGATGAATTGATTGCGCTCGCGCGCTTCCGAGCTGAACAACGAACGGTATTCCCGGGTGTAGTCACCGATACGCGTCAATTCGGTGACCGGATCGTCTTGCCACGAATCGGCGATGGTGAACAACTCCAGCGTGAACAACTCCGGGAAGAGAACCAGGTCGCTGCCGGCCGCCTGGTCGAGGAGTCCCCGTGCATGGTCGGCGAACTCGTCGAAACTACTCACCGGACGGATCGCGAAGCTCGCGGCGGAAATTGTGATCGAATCTGACATGAACCCTGCCTCGGTTGTGACGACCATTACGGATGCATTCACGCTAACGACGAGCGCGCCGTAAGGCGGCTAGACCTGGGCTAGCCATATGGCTAGCGACGCAAATCTCCGTAGTATTCGATGACATGGTCGGTCTCCCGGAAGATTCGCCTCGGTGGAGGCTCTCGATGCTCGAGGAGGAGCTCGCCGAGCCGCTGCGGCTTCTCCGTGTCTCGATGAAGGCGCGCGAGGCCGTCATCATCTACGCACCGAGTGGCGGGCCCCTGCGTGTGATTGCATCGGAGCCGTTGGGCGGCTCGGTGTTCACGTCGGAGGAACCCGTGCGCAGCAACATCCAGTGGTCACCCGTCGCGGCCACGGCGCGGCACGTGCGGCTCACGTCGTTGATGCGCCCGGTCTCACTCGATTTCGACCGTGCACTGATCCTCCCGTTCGCGGACGGTCACGGGCACGGTGAGGTGATCCTGGGGTCGGCGGCCGCGCTGGACGCGGAGACGCTCGCGACAGTTCGGCGATTTGCTCGGGATATCGACGCGCTCCGTGCCCGTGTCCACGAGACCAGGCATCGCGACCTGGACCGTGCCTACCGGGTTGTCGCGCGCGCGGCAACGTCCGACGTCTCACTGGACCGCGTATTCGACATCACTCTCGCCGCCGCGCGCACTCTGCTCGAAGGTGATGTCGCGTACCTGTCGTTGCCGGTCGACGACAATTACTTCGTCTTCACTCGAACGCTGGGGATCAACACCGACCCGTTCCGTGATCTCCGGGTCGGGTCGGGCGAGGGGCTCGGCGGGGCGGCGCGTGAGACCGGGCACCCCATTCGTTCGCTGAACTACGAGGAAGATCGCAACCTTCGCGCCGCCATGCGCGAGGAGACACGTGGCGAGGGAATCAACTCCGCACTGGCGGTCCCCGTCCACGACGGCGGCAACGTCGAGGCGGTGCTCTACGTCGCGAGCCGGCGGCCGCGCGCGTACAGCGAAGACGACGAGCGGGTACTGGCGGACTTCGCGAACGCGGCACTGCTGGGTCTGGACCGGTCCAATCTGGACGAGAGCCGGCGGGAGGTCGTTCGAGACCAGGAACGTGCCCGGCTCGCGCAATCACTCCACGACGATCTGGTGCGCCGGTTGACCCAGATCGGTTTCGCAGCAGAGGAACTCGAGTACCAGTCGACCGGTGACAGCCGATCCCGTGCAGCGTCCATCAGCGCGAGTGTCGACGAGTGCATGTCGCTGGTGCGTGACGAATTGCGTCACCTCCTGCAGAGCGATCGGGCGAGTGAGTGCACGCTCGGAGACGTCGCGGAGCGTGTGTTCGCTGTGCCGAGTGTGTCGGGCATGAGCCGAACTGCCGACTTCTCGTCGGGCGGTGCCAGCGGGGCGGGCATGCACGTGCGGGTGCCTGCAGACATCGGTGAGGCGATGTGCAAGGTAGGGCAGGAAGCCGTCTTCAACGCAGAAAATCATTCGAAGGGAAACCGATGTTCGATGTCCTTCGAGGTCCACCCCGGGGTGTGCGTCATGTCGGTGAGCGATGACGGTCGATCCTTCGACGCACACGAACCCTTCGAGGGCCACTACGGAATCGAGTTCATGAAACGTGAAGCGCGCAAGGTCGGCGGCGAGGTGAGGTTCGATCGCACCCCGTCGGGAGGAATGTCCGTCACCGCCAGCTTCCCGATCGGCTCCGATCAGGCGGTATCGAGTTGAGCGACGTGCCGGAACCGCGCCGGATCGGTGTCTTCTCGATCGACGACCACGAGATAGTCCACGCAGGCCTCGAGCGGTTGGCCGAGCGGGAACCCGACTTCGTCTTCCTCGGAGCAGCGGCAAGTGTCGCCAGCGCGGAGAAGGACGCCCTGCGCTGCTCCCCGGACATCGTCATGCTGGACCTCTTCATCGGCGAAGAGCAGGGGTGGACGTTGTGCCGCGACCTACTCGCCGCCTCGCCCGCCACCAAAGTGGTGTTCTACACCGGATACGGCAACGCCCAACTCGTGGACCGGGCAATGCTGTTGGGCGCATCGGGATACATCCTCAAAGCGGCGAGCATGTCGGCGCTCCCGGACATGCTGAGAACAGTCGTCCGCTCCGGCCAGTACATCGATCCCGCACTCCTGAAGGAGTGGGTGGACGCGCGCCGGGCAACCACCGAGAAACCGGCATTCAACGAGCACGAACTCTCGATCGTGACGATGATCGCCGCCGGGCTCGACAATTACGCCATCGCGGAGCGCATGAACCTCACGTTCCACACGGTGAAATTCCACATCGGGAAGATGCTCAAGAAGACCGGAGAATCCAACCGCGCCGGGCTGGTTCGCTACGCCAAGGAGCGGTTCCTCATCGAGTAGAGCTGCGCCGGAAGGTCGCCGGTGGACCGGATTGCCGGTCAACCGGGATCGATCCGTCGCGGAGCGGGTTATGAAGTGTCAGCTGTTGGGCAATGGCTCCGGAGCGGGCCGGGGCGCGAGTTCGGCGGCCGTGAGCTCTCCGGACGCAATCTCCTGCTGCACACGGAATTTCTGGATCTTCCCGGACGGTGTCATGGGGAGTGCGTCGGTGAAGTACCACAGCGACGGCGTCTTGTGGGCGGCGATTCGGTCGCGGCACCAGGCTTTCAGTTCGGTCGGGTCCGGCGGATTCGCGGGGTCCGCCGGTCGTACGACGGCGCCGATCTGCTCGCCCCATCGGTCGTCCGGAACCCCGACGATCGCAACCTCGGCCACGTCGTCGTGGCGGAACAGCAGTTCTTCGATCTCGCGGGGGTAGATGTTCAGGCCGCCTCGGATGATCATGTCTTTGAGGCGGCCGGTGATGCGGAGGAAGCCTCGTTCGTCCATCGTGGCGAGATCACCCATGTGTAGCCATCCGTCGGCGTCGATGGTGGCGGCGGTCTCGTCCGGCATCTCGGAATAGCCGAGCATCGTCTGGTAGCCGCGACAGCAGATTTCACCCTGCTCACCGATCGGGACAATGTCCTGGGAGACCGGGTCGATGATCTTCACCTCCAGTTCCGGCAGCGGCTGCCCGACGGTGGTGGCCTGATCGGCCGGATCGTCGGTGACTCGGGTCTGGCTGATGACACCGTGCATCTCGCTCTGCCCGAACAGGATCGTGAACTGGCAGTCGAGTTCGTCGAGCACCCGTTCGACGAGTGCCTGGGGAACTGCTGCCGCGCCGGACAGCACGGTGTGGAGGCTCGACAGGTCGCGCGTTCCGCGGTCGGGGTGCTCGAGAAGTGCGATGAGCATCGTCGGAACCATCAACGAGTGCGTGCCGCGGTAGGCCTCGAGCATCTCGAGCATGAGCGCGGCGTCGAAGCCGGGTAGCACCACAAAGGTCCCGTGCGCCGCGAACGTCCCGAGTTCGGTGACGGCGCCGCCCCCGATGTGGTACATCGGCATTGCGTTGACGCAGACGACGTGGTCCACCAGACCGGCACGCTCGAACACGAATGTGGCTTCGTTGACGATTCCTTTGTGATGCAGCAGTGCGCCTTTGGGGAATCCGGTGGTTCCGGAGGTGTATTGAATCTGCACCGGGTCGGTGGGTGTGACCACGGGGAACGCCGTCGCCGGATCGCCGGTCGCGATGAAGGACTGCCACTCGCTGGGCGCGACGACCTTGCGGAGTTCCGGGAGCGAGGGCCGTACTTCCGCCAGGACCTCCGTGAGATCCGTGCCGCGATAGCTTTCCCGGTAGAAGAGTCCGACCGAGCGGGACTGGCGCAGGATGTACTCGAGTTCGTGGGCGCGGTAGGCGGGGTTCACGCCCACCACCACCATCCCCGCCATCGCGATCGCTTGTTGGAGGATCACCCACTCGGCACTGTTGGGCGCCCAGATCGCGATTCGGTCTCCGGGCGCGAAGTGAGCCAGGAGTGCCCTGGCCGCCTCCTCGGCGTCGGCGAGGAGTTGACGGTACGTCCACTCTCGCCGGTCGGCTGGATCGGGAGATCCGTCGACCAGGGCGAGGCGGTCGGGTTCCGCCGATGCGGCCTCTCGCAGCAGGTCGCCGACGGTGATGTCGCGGACACCTGAGCTCGGTGTCGCCGGCCAGAGAGACTTTTCGAGGGGCATGATGCAATCCTGCCTTCGGGCTGTGCGGGGTGGGGGAAGTTGGTGGAGCGTGAGGTGCTCGTGACGAGGAAGCCGGAGTCGGCTGCGAAGTGGTGTCTCAGTCACCACGCAATGTAATACACATGTGGAGCTGATCGCTATGAATTCGTCAAAATAGTGCGGATGAGCTGAGGCGCGGCACTGGAGCCCTCACCCCGCCGAGATGCCGCCATTCGGGCTGACCGCTTGACCGGTGATCCGACGGGCCTGAGGGCTGCACAGGAACAACACGAGGTCCGCCACGTCGACCGGTTCGGCGACACCCAGTGACGCCAGTCCGGCGGCCTTCGCGAAAAGCTTGGCGCTGAACGGCTCGGCCATGACACGGTCGTAGGCGCCGGTGTCCCGGATGAGCGACGGCGTCACCGCGTTGACGCGGATACCGTCGCGTTTGGCCTCCATCGCAAGGGTTTTGGAGAAGATCACGATGGCCGCCATGGCCGCGCCGATGACGGATTCTCCCGGGGTCGGATGCTTCGCCGCGTCGGAGGCGATGTTCACGATCGCGCCGCCGCGCTTCGCCCGCATGTGCGGAAGGACCGCGTGGCACATGTTGAGAGGGCCGAGCGCCTGCTGCAGCAGGATGGCGGGAACGTCCTCGGCGGGTGTCTCGTGGAAGAGGTTCGGCGTGAACGCGCTCACCGTGCTGTTGATCAAGATGTCGGCGGGTCCCAGCGAAGCACTCAGTTCGTCGGTCACCCTGGTCGCCTCCGCCGGGACGTTCACGTCACCTGCGGCGAAGACGGCCCAGACACCCGACGCGAGTGATCGGACCTCCGTCGCCGCCTTCTCGCCGCGTTCGATGTTGCGGCCGACCAGACCGATGCGCTGGGTGCCCGCCCGGACCAACTGACGGGCGACCTGCAGGCCTACGCCGCTCGTCCCGCCCACGATGTAGACGGTCGCCTCGGACAGGTCGGGCACCCAGACTTCGGGTGTGTCTGTGGTCATCGGATGTTCCTCTGCAGTTCGAGGGGCACCGGTTCGCCGGTGCCCGGATGGGAATGGCCGGGCCTGCCGTCACAGTCCTGGCAGTGCGGCGTCGCGCTCGACAGGCTCGCCCGGAACTGCTCTTCGGTCGCTTCGTCGGACGACGTCGGCGCCTCAGCGGTGCCCGCGTAGTCGTCGCGGGCCAGCAGTCCGGCGCCGTACGCACCCGCGATCTGTGGTTGATCGAGTAATTCCACCGGGTGGCCCAGCGCCCGCGCGACGTGAAGACGCGCGGCCGGGTTCTTCGCCACTCCGCCCGTCATCACCGTCGGTGTCGCCTTGCCGACCTGCGCCACCAGTCCGAGTGTGCGCGCCGCGACCGCTTTGTGCACCGACGCGGCGATGTCCGCCTTCTCGCGGCCCTGCGCCAGTAGTGAGATCACCTCGGTCTCCGCGAACGTCGCGCACATACTGCTGACCTCGAGACTCTCGGAACCGGCGAGCGCGAGTTCGCCGACCGCGCCGATGTCGACTTCCAGTGCCCGCGCGAGCACGTCGAAAAAGCGGCCGGTCCCGCTCGCGCACCGGTCGTTCATGGCGAACCGTTCCACGAGGCCGTCGTCGTCGACGATGATGGCCTTGCTGTCCTGTCCGCCGATGTCGATCACCAGCCGCACACCCGGGCGCAGGGCGGCGGCGCCACGGGCGTGGCAGGTGATCTCGGTGAACGTCCGGTTCGCCCCGGGGACCAGTTTCCGCCCGTAGCCGGTGCTGATGGTGTGCCGGATGTCGTCCTGCGAGGCGCCCGCGGCGGCCATCGCACCGTCCATCGCACGGCCGACCGCCTCCCGGCTCACCGCGCCCATCTGGATGACACTCGATCCGACCAGTGCGCCACTCTCGTCGACCACGGCGGCCTTCGCCGTGGTGGATCCGAGGTCGACGCCCATGACGAACCAACTTCCGGTAGTCATGCGCTAGATCACCGACTTCATCCGTTGCACGTCGATGGCCTCGAGCATCGCCTCCAGTCGACTGTCGAACAGTTCGTCGTTGTAGAACGACGCGTCGGCGACGTCGCCCTCGAAGAAGAACGACTTGACGCCACGTTCCTGCTCGGCAGCGCGGGCGAGCATCGTCTGCGGGTTGGTCATCGCCCGGCACGTCCGCGTCGAGTGGAACGCGATCCCGTCGATCGCGTATTCGTCGAGCCGGCGGAGCAGGAGTTCCTGCAGGTTCTTCAATCCGTGGTTCAGTGGGCAGAGCAGGTAGTGCTGCGCCATGCCCAGAAGTGGGTTGTCCACGTCGATGAGCTGCGGCTCCTGCCAGAAGGATTCGTGGGTGTAGCGGCCGGCGACGACGGCGACGTCGTACTCCGCGAACTTCCGGGTGAGGAAGCCGAGCTTGTTCCAGTTCATGATGCCGTCGAAGTACACGCGATAGCGTTCGTCCGCGACCGCGCTGACCCCGTCGGTGACCCGCTGCTGAATTTCGGCCTTCACGCCGGCGAAGTAGTCGACCAGCGCCTGATTGCCGGGCAGGAAGTTGATCGGGGCGATGCTCGCGACCCAGTCCCAGTAGGTCGCAGGCGTGGGTGCCTGCGTGCAGAGCGCCATTCCTTCGAGGCGCAGCTCGGAGGCCCGTTTGATGTAGGACATGCTCTCGCTGAGTCCATCCCAGTCGAACGGTCTCCCGGTCTGGTATTCGAGGAAGGTGATGAGCTCGCGCAGCTGCCCTTCGACGTACTTGCTCACCTCGGTCCACTCCTCGCCCCGCATGTACCCGGCGTCGGGTTTGTTGCCCCACAGCATGGGGATCGAGACGTTGAACAGGGGGAGCTTGCGATCGAACACCCGGTACGTCATCGCGTCCCATTGCTGACCGGTGCTGCATCCGGCGTAGCCGTTGACGAAGAAATCCGGGGCAGGCAGTTTGCTCGCCAGTTCCTGCTGGTCGACCATGCCGACCACGCCGGTCTCCCGGTCGGCCGCCGTTTGGTGCGTCAGTACGGCGCAGCCGAGATGTGTTCGCGCATAAGAGCAGAGCTCACCGATGTAGCCGTACTCGGCGCCTGCAGCCTGGGCGGGTCCTTCGAGGTGCTGGGCGGCCAGTCGGGCGGCGAACGCCTCGCCGTGGCACCACTCCAGGCCCGCGGCCTGGAACAGCGGGTTCAGTGCGGCGCCGTTGTACCAGACGACGTGCTTCCCGCGCTCCTTGGCGGTGAAGATGTTCTCCCAATAGTCGGCCACCAACTTGCCGCCGACCCGCGTACTCGACAAGCGGCGGGTCTTTTCCTTGCTGATCTGTTCGATCGCCATGGCGAACTCCTCTGAGTGAAAGTCGAATTCAGGACGGGACGGGTGCGAGCTGACGGCGAATGCGCTCCACGAAGGTTTCGATCTTGGTGCGGAGTGTCTCGACGGGGTTGCCTTCGTGCTCGGTCTCGAGGAGCAGCAGCGGTATCCCGCGCGCGTCGAGCGCCTTGCGTAACTCCGGGTAATAGAGCATGTGGGGTTCGCAGAACTTCGCCATCAGGACGACGACACCGTTCGAGCGGCTCTTCTCGAGTGAGTCGATCAGGTAGGTGTCCCAGTCGACTCCGACGGTGACCCGTGTCGGGCACGGGGCGTTGTCGTTTCGGTCCAGGTACCACTCCGACAGTGCCTCCAGCGGATCGCCGTGCTCGGGTACGTCGGTCGAGATGTACCGGAAGCCGGTGTACAGGTCGTCGTCGACGACGATCACTCCGGATTCCTCGATCACATCGAGGACCTCGGGGCGCGGGGCGTGGCAGAAGTGACCGGAGAGATGCAACCGCACCAGATCGCCGGGTGCGTCGGCATCGGGATCGAGCCGATCGAGCAGGCGACCCAGCGCGGCGTTGTGCTCATCGATGTCCATCACCATGCTCGACTTCACCAAGACCTGCATGTCGCTCGCGGTGATGCGCGCACGGCCGGTGCGCCGCAGGTCGTAGAGTTCCCGGAGCAGGCGACGATTCGTGTTGAACAGCCGAATGCTCTCGGCGAGCGACTCGTCCGTGATCGTCGTCCCGACGACCCCTTCGATCTCGTGCTTGAGTTCGTGCACGCGACCTGCGACCCGCGGCTTGGTCCACGGATCGTCCATCGCGCTGGTGAACTGCGCGAAGTGCACCGGTTTCTCCGGCCGCGCCCAGCGGATCACGTCCACGGCGCCGAGGAGTTGGACGCAGTGATCGGCGGCGACGAAGCCGTCGAAGACGTCGAGTTCACCGACTGCGGCCTGATCGGCGACGCTACGCGTGTAGCCGCAGTAGAACTCGGCAAGCAGGTTGCGGCCCTCCGTGATCGGGGTGCGGCTTTCCTGGACGATCACCGGCAGCGCACCGGCGGCGTGCACGATCTCGGAAGGAAAGTTCATCGGAAAGGAACCGATCACGCGGTTTCCGTTCTTCGTTTTCCATGCCTGCGCGTAAGTGACCGGGTCATCGGCCGCCGCTCGCAGCGACGACATGACGGTCGGATCCAGTTCGTTCACATCCAGCCCTTCGACTTGGTGGACGGATACACCGCGACGGCTGACGAACTGCGCCGCGGCGACCTGACTTGAGATATTACGTTATTGGATAGATAGTTGCCAGAGATGTCAAACATCAAATTCGACTCTTCGGAGGATTCAGATGACAAAAGTGCTGGCTGGACTGCGGGTCGTCGAACTCGCCGGGATCGGTCCCTCGCCTCACGCCGCGATGCAGCTCGCGGACCTCGGCGCCGAGGTCGTGCGGATCGAGCGTCCAGGGGGCGTGACGCAGTTACTGCCCGTGGACAAGGATGCGGGACTGCGTAATCGACGGTCGGTGAGTGCCGACCTGAAGGATCCCGCCGACCTGGCGAGGATCCTGAAGCTGGTCGACAAGGCCGACGTCCTCATCGAGGGCTACCGGCCGGGTGCGGCGGAGCGACTGGGCATCGGTCCCGACGTGTGCCGCCACCGGAACCCCCGGCTCGTGTACGCCAGGATCACCGGGTGGGGCCAGGACGGCCCGCTCGCGCCCTATGCCGGGCACGACATCAACTACCTTGCGCTCACCGGTGCGCTGAACGCCATCGGACGGGACGGCGAGAGGCCGCACGCACCGCTCAACCTCGTCGCCGACCTGGGCGGCGGTTCGATGCCGGCCGTCACCGGCATTCTCGGCGCCCTCTACGCGAGGGAGCGCACCGGTGCCGGAGACGTGGTCGACGTCGCGATGGTCGACGGGGTGAGTGCGCTCATGACGATGTTCTGGACGCTCACCGAGAACGGGCTCTGGTCCGATCGGCGCGGGACCAACGTCATCGACGGCGGGGCGCCCTTCTACGACACGTACGAGTGCGCCGACGGCCGGTACATCGCGGTCGGCGCAGTGGAGCCCGTCTTCTATGCGCAGCTACTGACGGGACTCGAACTCGACCCCGCGGGCCTGCCGGACCAGTACGACGAGTCGGCGTGGTCGACGCTCCGGAAGACCTTCGCCGACGTCTTCGTCACGCGGAGCCGGGAGGAGTGGGTGCGGGCGTTCGCGCACCTCGACGCCTGCGTGACGCCGGTGCTGGCCCTCGCCGAGGTGCCGGACCACCCGCACATCGCCGCGCGCAACACGGTCGTGACCGCGTTCAGTCAGCGTCAGCCGGCCGCGGTGCCACGATTCACTCGCGCGTCGGCATCGACCTACACCGCGCCCCGTACGCCCGGCTCCGACACCGAGGCCGTCTTCCGGGACTGGGGTGTCGAATGACGATCGCTGACCGGGGCCTCGAGGGGTGTTGTGGCAACGGGCCGACGTGATGCGCGACGATGACACTTATGTCTGACTCGAACCAGGTGCCTGCATCCGAGAAGGACGCCGCATCGACCGGCAGCGCACGCTCCGTCCTCGTCACCGTGCTCGGTGAGTTGGTCGAGCCCTACGGGCAGCCCGTGCGGACGGCCGCTCTCCTCTACATCTTGAAGGGGCTCGGGTACGGGGAGCATGCCGCCCGGCAGGCGATTGCGCGCACAGGTTCCGCAGGTCTGATCGCCGCCGACCGGAACGGACGCGAAACGCTGTGGACGTTGACGGACAAGGCTCATCGGCTCTTCACCGAAGGTGAACTTCGTGTCTTCTCCACCGACGTGGACACCACGCAGTGGGACGGTCGGTGGCTCGTCGTGAACGTGCCGATTCCGGAGTCGCACCGCTCGACCCGCAAGAAGCTCTATGCCGCGCTGCGGTGGGCCGGGTTCGGGAATCCGACACCCGGCGTCTGGGTCACTCCCCACGTCGACCGTGCCGCGGAAGCGGAACGAACCATCGAGTCTCTCGGCTTGACCTCCAATACGGTCTCGTTCGTCGGGACGCTCGCCGTCCCCGGGATTTCCGAGACCGAACTCGTCCGCCGTTCATGGGATCTGGAGGCCGCCGAGAAGGAGTACGACGAACTGCTCGACCGCTTCGATGCGCGAACCTTCCAGCCGGGCGACGAGTTGCTGTTCGCGCACCTCCAGCTCGCGGACGCGCTACGGCGCATGCCCTACATGGACCCGCGGCTCCCCGAGGTGCTGCTGCCGGACTGGCGCGGGCTGAAAGCCGCCCGGCGGCTGCGAGACCTCCGCGCCGAGTGGACCCCCACCGCCCATGCACGCTGGCGTCGGATCGCCGGTCTCGACGTACCCGCCGCTCGGGTGCCGTAGGCGGTTTCGAGGACCTTCCCATGTTCGGTCCAATAATTTACAGTGTGGTCTGTGGCACAGAGGGCGAAGCAGGCAGGGAACGGGTCGTCCGCATTACGGCCGGGCGGCGAGCCGGAGTCGGCCGCCGATTCCCGAGAGGAAACGCCGGCCTCGTTGTCCTGGAAACTGCGACTGGAAACCACGCTTGCCGACCGCGCGGCAGCGGTCGGGACGCTGTCCTGCCTGATCAGCGCCCTGTCCGACATGCTGGAGGCAACGGTATTCCTGATAGGTCCCGCCGGGCAGGTGATCAGCCGGGCCGTCCCTCCGGGTGCCTCGTCTACCGCGATCCCCACGCTGGAGCGGCTCGAGTCGCCGGAAGGAACGGTAGCGGTCGGTGCGCCTGCCGAAGTTGTGCGAGTGGATGGTGGGCGGACGGGTGGCCGCGACTACATGCTCGGTTCGGTTGTCGACGGCGACCACCTCTTCGGATGGGTAGTCACCCCGATCGAAGGATCCGTGTCCGTTGCACATGTGCAGTGGGCCGTGGACCGGGCAGTGGTCCACCTGACGGCCGAGTTCGTCTCCCAGCGGCGGATCGCCCGCGTGGCCTGGAATGCACGTGCGAACCTGGCGCGGCAGATGGTTCGGTCGACTACCTACGATGCAGATCTTCGGGCTTGCGCGGAGTACCTCGGCGTCGATCTGGCCGCGGACCGGGTCATCGCGTTCGTCCTGGAACGGGGCCGGTCGTCGGGTTCGGCAGTCGATGCGGGCCGCCTCGGTGATCTGATCTCCGAAGATCTCGCCGTCGACATCCTCACGATTCGTGGCACCGAGGGCGTCATCCTCTCGATCGAGGCGCCGGCAGGGGTCGGGAATGCGACGGTGATCGCGCGCTGCAAGGCGGCGGTGAACAAGGGCCTCGACCGGATGGGTGACCGGTTTGCCGTCGCGGGCATATCGTCGGTGACCCGGCCCGGTCAGCTCCGACGGGCGTACCGGGAGGCATTCGAGGCTGCCCGGTGCCTTGACCGATACCCCTCGGAATCGAACCGCGCCATCGCCTGTGACGAACTCGGGCCTGCACGATTACTCGTAGCGAACAGCAACGAACAGTCCGTTCGGATGTACGTGTACGACGTTCTCGGGGATTTACTTGCGGGGGGAGTGTCGAACAACGACCTTCTCCGTACCCTGCAGGAGTTCTTCGACAGCGGACGGAGTGTGCGCGACACCGCAGTGCGGCTGGATGTGCACGAAAATACTGTGCGACACCGACTGGGGCGGGTGCACGACATCACCGGTCTCGACGTGGCCGCAAACTCGAACGATCAGCTCAGTGCCCAGACTGCATTGTTGATTCTCCGACTCCAGGGTCACCACGCGGTGCCGGGTTTCGACCGGGTAGTGCGTTGAACGTGGGGCAGATTCGAGGGAGCTGAACCCCTCCTTGTCGACTTCTCCAATGCGGCGACGTGAGTCCGGGCCGAAGTTCTTGACCTTCGAATCGACGACGGCTTTAACTGGCGCCCAGCGTGTTCCAACTCACATGCTTCGGAGTACGAATAGCAAGGAGTCCCTATGCGATCCGTCAACTGGACGAGAAAGCGACGACTAGCGGGTGCAGCCGCGATGGTTGCTGCGCTTCTGGCACTCACCGGATGTGGCGGCCCGGCCGGTGACAACTCTGGTGCCGTCCGGATTGGGCTCCTCGCCAATCTCACGGGTGACGCGGCGATGTCGTTCGGCAAGCCCTTCGAGCGAGGATTCGAACTCGCTCTGCACGAGGCCGAACCGATACTGGACGAGTCCGGTGTATCGATAGAGGTCCTCACCGAGGATGCCAAATCGGCCGTACCGTCGGCGGTAACCGGGTACAACAAACTCCGTCAACAGAGTGTGCCACTCGTTGTCCAGGACTCGCAGAGCCCACTCGGTCAAGCGGTGGCGCCCCTGGCGAACGAAGACCGGATCACCCTGGTCAGCGGGGCCGGGAGCGCATTGGAGAACTCGGGCGGGTACTCATTCCGGTTCACCGATCTGAGCACCCCCACGATGTCGGTCGGCAGTCGCCTGGCCGAGGAGGGCCACACCCGTATCGGTCTGGTCGTGGCCGGCGACAATCCATCCTTCACCACTCTGGCGGAGGCAACCGAGAAGGGGCTACCGGCCGGATTTGCTTCTCGGCAGGAGGTTTCGTCCCAGGACACCGACTTCTACGCTGTGCTGGCGAATCTCAGGCGGGATCGCCTCGATGCCGTGGTTCTCTCGGTCCTCCCGGCCCAGGCCGGAAATCTCATCCTCCAGATGAAGAACGCCGGTGAATTCGAGCACGTGAAACTGATCGGAACGGTTGCGATCAGCGGTGAAACCTACACGGTTGCCCGGGACTCGGCCCGAGGCTTCGAGTTTCCGCAGGTGTGGGCGCCAGGCGGAACCAATCCCACAGCCTTCGAACGACGGTACACGGAGAAGTACGGTGAGGTCCCCACTGCCTACGGTGCCCTGGGTTATCAGGTCGGCTGGACCACAGTGGCCGCCGTGATCCAGGCAGAGAAGAGTGGAACCGTTGACGGTAGCGCTCTGCGTGACCTCCTTCCCGCTGCCTCGACTTCGGACCTGGTGCGAGAACACGGGATTCTCGGGCTCGAAATGACCTCGGACGGTCTCGCGATCTCGAGCGGGGTCATGGCCACGTTCGCAGACGGAGGAGCCGTGGTCCTCGCCGGATCGGACGGGTGAATCCATGGACTTCCTGCTTCAGCAAACCGTCAACGGGATCGTTCTCGGCAGCGTATATGCGCTCTATGCATCGGGTTTCGGTCTGGTGATGGCAAATCTCCGGATCTTCCACGTCGCGCATGCGGCGGTGTTCACCTGGGGAGCGATCTTCGCCTGGGAGCTCACATCACGACTCGGCTGGTCCCTCCTGTCCGCCTTGCCGGTCGTCGCGGCGCTGGCGGGACTACTCAACGTGCTGGCCTACTTCCTGCTGATCCGCCGAGTCCTTCATCGCCGGGGCGGCGAGATGGCGGCCTTCATCTCCTCGATGGGCGGCCTCGTCGTGCTCGTCGAGCTGGCACACCACCACCTCGACGGTGCCGTCGTGCGAATGAACGCCGACGCGTTCACCAGTGCACCTCTGTCGATCGGCCCGGTTCGGATCACCACCCTGCACCTGATCATGGTGTGCCTGGTGCTCGTCATCGTCGCCGTGACCAGTTGGCTGCTCGCCCGCACGGAGCTCGGCCGGGAGATCCGCACCGTCGCTTTCGACAAGGACACCGCCGCGATCCTCGGCGTCAACGTGGATCGCGTCAGCGCCGGAGTGTTCTTCGCGTCAGGCGCCATGGCAGGTGTCGCCGCGTCGTTCGTCGCCATCGCGTTCAACGTCATCGATTCCGGACTCGGGTCGACCTACCTGGTGATCGCGCTCGGAGCCATGGTGGTCGGCGGCTTCGGCAGTGTCGGCGGCATGCTCGTCGGCGGTCTGGTCATCGGGATCGCGTCCACCTATGCGACGGGGTACCTGTCGAGCACCTACCGCGATCTCGTCGTCTTCGTCTTGATGCTCCTCTTCCTCGCTCTGAGGCCCGAAGGTCTGTTCCGGACCCGCGCAGAACTGACAAGGGTGTGACCCGACCATGACAGAGTTCTTTTCGATCTTCGGTGCGTACGACTTCGTGATCAGGGACGGAATCGTCCTCTCACTCGTTGCCCTGTCGCTCTATGTTGTGCTCAGCGCGGGAATCTTTGCTGTGCCCCAAGTCGGCTTGATGGCTGTCGGGGCGTACGTTTCGGCTGTACTTTCCGTCGATGCAGGGGCCCCGTTCGTGGTCTCTCTCATCGGGGGGACGCTCGCATCCGGATTCGTCGCCCTGCTGCTGGCCGGTCTATTGCACCGCCTCAACGGCATCTACCTGGCCATCGCGAGCATCGCGTTCGCGGAAATCGTGCGGGTGGCGGTGCTGAATCTGCCACTGACCGGGGGCGCACAGGGCAAGGTGGGCATCCCGCGGACCACGACCGATCTCGTGATCTGCATCGTGGTGGTCGTCGCCGTTGCGGGTCTCATCGCGCTGAAGCGTTCGCGATTCGGGATCGCGATCAGTGCCATGCGGGAGGACTCCCTCATGGCGAGCCACCAGGGAGTCGACGTCGTCCGCTACCGGACCGCGTTGTTTGCGCTCTCGGGGATCCTTGCGGGAGCCGCCGGCGCCCTCCACGTCCATATGTCGGGCTTCGTGGAACCGGGCCAGTTCAGCTTCGAACTACTCACCCAGCTACTTGCAATAGTGGTCATCGGAGGGACGGTGTTCGTCACCGGCTCGCTCGTCGGCGCCCTCGTCATCATCGGCCTGCCCGTCGCCTTGACCGGTCTTGCCTCGTATGAGGCATTGGTCAACGGCGTGCTGATCGTGCTTATCGTCGCCTTTGCGCCGAGCGGAATCCTCGGGAGTCTCCGCTCGTGGTGGCCGGTCCGCAGCAGTCCCTCCCCACCGGACAGCGCGGACGAGACATCCGCGGAGCGGGTGCTCCCACTCCTGCGGGACGACGGGCCCGCAGGCGACACCGTCCTCGAGGTGCGAGAGGTGGTCATGTCATTCGGGGGCCTGCGCGCGCTGGACGCTGTCAGTGTCGAAGCACGATCCGGGGAGGTACTCGGCATCATCGGCCCGAACGGGTCGGGAAAGACGACTCTCCTGAACGTGTTGTCCGGCGTCTATCGTCCGGAGAGCGGAACCGGCACCTTGCTCGAGCACGACTTCTCCGAACTCTGGGGTCACCCACACGTCACGGCTCAGTCCGGGCTCGCCAGGACTTTCCAGAACATCCGACTGATGGACGAGGAGACTGTGTCGACCAACGTCCGGCTGGGCATCGCGCGGCGTCCGGGCATCGATGTGCACGAGCGGACCCGACATCTGCTCACCGAAAATCGTCTCGACTGGGCCGCCGACATCCCGGTGGGCAGCCTGCCGTACGGGGTGCGACGACGGGTGGAGATCGCGCGTGCCCTTGCGCGAGAGCCCCGCGTACTACTGCTGGACGAACCAACCGCAGGTATGAATCCCACTGAGCGGCAAGACGTGTTCGACACGATCTCGGACATCAGATCGCGTGGTGTCGCTGTGATCGTGGTGGAGCACGACGTGGCGATGATGCGTTCCTTCTGCGATCGGCTCGTCGTATTGGACTTCGGCAGGAAAATCGCCGAAGGCAAACCCGACAACGTACTCGATTCCAAGGAGGTCATCCGTGCTTACATCGGATCCGGTTCTCTCGCTTGAGGATGTCAGCATCTCCTACGGGCACGTATCGGCGGTCACGGATGCGACGCTGACACTGCACGCGGGGGAGACCCTCGCTCTCATAGGTCCGAACGGGGCAGGCAAGTCGACGTTGCTCCGCGGAATCACCAATCAGGCCCGTAAGAACAATGGCAAGATTCGCTTCGGCGGACGGGACATCTCATCCACTCCGACGCACCGGATCACCCGCGCCGGGATCGTCCATGTCCCCGAGGGCCGCCAGGTCGTGGCGCCACTGACCGTCCGGGAGAACCTGCAGCTCGCGGCGCATGCAGCGGGACGCTGCCCCCGGCGGGAAATCGAAGCCTCGATAGACCGTGTCCACGAACTCTTCCCGCCCCTTGCGCGCTTGCGCGATTCTCCCTCCGGACTACTCAGCGGCGGCGAGCAGCAGATGGTTGCGATCGGACGGGCGCTGATGGCGCGACCCGCGGTGCTGCTGCTCGACGAGCCCAGCATGGGGCTGGCCCCGGTCATGGTCGAGGTGATCTACGAATTCCTCGGCGAACACCGGGACGCACTCGGTGGGGCAGCCGTCCTTCTCGCCGAGCAGAGCCAGATCGCGCTCCGAGTCGCCGACCGTGCAGCGGTCCTGTCCCGTGGCCGGCTGGGCTTCGTCGGTCCGAGCTCCCAGATGGACGAATCCTTGATCGCCGAAGCGTATCTCGGCACCGGCCGGACTGCCGGTGTGCCGGAAACGGCCTAGTTCCAACGCTATCCATTCCATATCCGCACCTATAGAGGAGAACCACGATGATCACAGATGCAGACTCCGAGTTTCATCCCAGGGACCCGGACGATCGGACCTGGACCGAGACGATGTTCCTGCCATTCGCCATCCCCGACGAGGGCATCTTCGGCAATGTGTATGTGCTCGCCCGCCCGAATGTCGGAATTGCGACGTCGTCGATCCTCATCGGCAAGGGATTCTGCACACAGCCGTACGAGATCGCATTCACCGATCCGCAGGTGCACCTGCCCTGTCCCGAATCCTTCGCCAAATTCACGCTGGGGAATGGGCTCAACGTGAATGCTCCGACACCCAAGGAGTACGACGTCAGCTACGAGAACGCACTGGGTGCGTGCTCACTGGACCTGTCGTTCCGGGCATTGCACGAGCCGTTCGATCCGGGCGATCCCGAACAGAATCCGCTCCTCGCGGCGGACCGGAGTACGGGGGACAGTCGACACGGTGACGAATGGGAGAACGGCCATTTCGAGGTGAAGGGGCACATCACCGGAAACCTCGAGCTGCGCGGCAAGAAATACAAGGTTGATTGCTACGACGGGATGGACCACAGTTGGGGCCCCCGTACGGAGACAGGTACCCGCTCGGTGGCGTGGGTATCGGTGAACTTCGGGCCCGAACTGGCCGTTCACCTCGCCGTCCTGATCGACCTGCGGGACGGTCAGGTCAGATACGAGAAGCTCCGATTCGGTTTCGTCGTGGAGAACGGTGAGGTCCATCCCGTGGTGGACGCCGACATCCGGGCCGAACACACGCAACTCCTGGCAATCAACAATCACATCCGGATCACCGATGCGCGAGGAAAGGAGTACGAGTTCTTCGGCACGGCGATCTCGAGCCACCCCTGGTACAACTTCAACCCCTCCCACGTCAGTTATCAGGGGGTCTTCCGCTACCACTGGGGCGACAAGGTGGGATACGGGGAGATGGCCGACATCTACGGGTTGGACTATCTGGCAGAGCGGATGTCCAGTCACGGCCGTGCACGGGGGCTGAACGCATGAACGATCACGACCTGACGTGGGGTCTCGACTTCGACGACCGCGACGACCCGTCGCCGGATTTCATCGACTCAGTCCGTCGGGAGTACCCGACGGAGCGTGAGGTCGACACGATGCTCACACGCAAGATGAGCCGCCGCAAAGGCCCGTCGTATCGCCGCCCGGATCTCGCCGAGATGGCCAAGATCCTCGACGAGTTTCTCGGCCACGAACTCGGTGCGTCCAACTTCGAGATACGAGATCTGCACTGGTTCACCGGGGGAGTGTCCAAGATCCAGATCGGTTTCACACTCGACCGTGACGATCCCGCGGGGCGCCGTCGGTCGGAACATCTCGTGCTTCGGATGGACCCCAGTGAGGGATCGAATGCGACGAGCCGCGCTCGTGAGCACGAACTGTTGACTCTCATGAACGGTGTGATCCCGGTGCCGAGACCGCATTTCCTCGACGCCGAGGGGGAATGGTTTCCGGAACCGGCGCTGATCTACGAGTTCGTGGAGGGCGTCACCAAACCTCGGACCACGGGAACCGGGCGGATCAGTGGTCTCGGTACGGATTTCGGGCCGGACCACCGGAGGGTGCTGGCACCTCAGTATCTCGACCACCTGTCCAAGATCCACAACACCGATGTCTCGGACCGGTCGTTCAGTCATCTTCAGGTTCCCCGCACCGGTTCCACCGAGTCGGCGGAATGGATGGTCCACCATGCACTGCGCTGTTGGGAAGAGGACCGGGGCGAGGATTCCCCGCTCATGGAAATCACGGCGAACTGGCTGCTGAACAATCTTCCCACCCTGGATGTCGCCGGTGTCGTCCACGGCGACTTCCGCAGCGGTAACTTCCTTTTCGACGAGGAGTCCGGTCGGATCCTGGGGTGGCTGGACTGGGAGCGTGGCCTCATCGGTGACCGGCACCGTGACCTGGCGTGGATCACTCTTCCCACGATGGGCCATTACGATGCCGACGGACGTTACTTCGTGTGTGGCCTCATCCCCCTGGACGAGTTCTTCGATCGATACACCGAGGTCTCCGGTCTCACCGTCGATCCGGAGCGGCTGCGGTTCTACCAGATCCTGAACTGCTTCACCATCATCGTGTCGACGATGGCGTCCTCCTACCGCATCGCCCGGCTGGGGAAGTCACACCAGGACATCCTGCTCACCCGTGTTGAGGGACTGGTCCCGGTGATCTCTCGCCAACTCATCACGCTCCTGAAGGGGAAGAACACATGATGGACCACAGTGAGAACACCCTCCGTGCTGCGATCAAGTCGCTGCGTGACACCGTCGCACCGGCGGTCGACCCGCTGGATCCGCAGGCAGTCGAGCAGCTTCGGCTGACGATCGATTTCCTCGAATTCCTGCGGACCCGCGTGTACGACATCCATGCCCGGCAACGTTACGAACTGGGTCGCCAGATGGACATCGCACAGGCCCTTCTCGACGACGCCGCGCTGATCTCCCCGGACGTCGGCGACCGACTCACCCGCGCCGTATCCGATGCGCGATCCGTCCACGCCGATGCGGACGCACATACCCAGGATCTGCGCGCGTCCTCGCAGAAACTCTGGGCGGTCGTGCGCGGTGTCCTCAGAACCGCCCGGCAGGCGCCTGAAGACGTCCGCGAACGAATCAGCACCAGAGTGATCGGGGGAATCGAGCCTCTGGTCGAGATGGAAAGTGCCTGGTATCTCCCGTTCGGGTTCGAACCCGATCCCGGATCGGTTCCCCAGTTGGAGGAACTCCTCGACCGCGCCTCCTCTGACGCCGGATGAGAATCCTCGTCACAAATGACGACGGCATCGAGGCAGCCGGACTTGCGGCTCTCGCTTCCGCAGCTGAGGGCGACGGCCACGAGGTCGTGGTCGTCGCTCCCAGCGCCGAGTCCAGCGGCAGCGCATCCAGCCTCGGCGTGATCCGGGACAGGAATCGAGTGACGGTGTCGGCGCGAGATATTCGAGGCCTCAGCGGAATCGCGGCATTTGCGGTGGATGCCCCACCCGCGCTCGGGGTCCGGGCCGCCTGCAGCGGCGCCTTCGGGTGGAAGCCGGATCTGGTTGTGTCCGGTATCAATCCCGGATTCAACACTGGCCGGCTCGTACTGCATTCGGGGACGGTCGGTGCCGCGCTCACCGCCGCATCCCTCGATGTCTGTGCTGCGGCATTCAGCACCGAAGCGCAGTCGGTGCTCGGTCTCGACACGACCAGTCGGGTAGCCACAAGTGTCATCGGCGGATTGCTCGATGCCGGGCTGCCACCGGTCGCCGTGAACGTGAACGTGCCTGCGCTTCCGTTCCCGGAACTGAGAGGCCTGAGTTTCGCTGATCCGGGACCCGTGAGTTGCGATGACGTCGCCTTCGACTTCGAAGGCAATAGTCTCGCGCTGCGCAGGCGGCGGAATCCGCTGCCTTACGACGACCGATCGGACGCCGGCCTCGTCGCCCGTGGCCTGATTTCGGTTACGGTGCTCGCACTCCCCTGGAGGACGGACGCGAATGCCGAAAGCCGTGTCGTGGCAGCCATCGAGCGGCGTTGGATCATCGCTAGTGCATCGTGCGAACGCGCGAATACGACCTCCGCCTGTCGGGGCGCGCGGGTGTGAGTTTCACGGTGCACAGTTCGTCGAGCCTCCGCCGAAGGGTGCCCATTCGACCGCGAAGTCGAGCATGGCGAGATCTTCGTTGGTCACCGGCGTCGTCTGTTCTCTCGGGTGGTGTGGGTGCGGCCGTGCGTGGTGTCGCAC
>NZ_JBHUSF010000122.1:0-23936 GCF_042673295.1 Rhodococcus sp. NPDC057014 | reverse complement strand
GCCCTCTCACATCTGCTGGGTCAGTCCTTCACCTTCGCCATCGCCAGCACGTCGAGACGCTTGTCGAGTTCTTCCTCGGTCAGCTTCTCGCCGATCAGACCACGGTCGACCACGGTCTCCCGGATCGTCTTCTTCTCCTTCAGCGCCTGCTTGGCGACGGCCGCGGCCTCCTCGTACCCGATCGCGGAATTCAGCGGCGTCACGATGGACGGCGACGACTCCGCGAGGGTCCTGAGGTGCTCGGTGTTCGCGACGAGCCCCACCACGCACCGGTCGGCGAACAGCCGCGACACGTTGGCCAGCAACGTCAGCGATTCGAGCAGGTTCCGCGCCATCATCGGGATGTACACGTTGAGCTCGAAGGCGCCCGCCGCACCGCCCCAGGCGACCGCGGCGTCGTTGCCGACGACCTGTGCGGCGACCTGGGTGGCGGCCTCCGGGAGAACCGGGTTGACCTTGCCGGGCATGATCGAACTGCCGGGCTGCAGGTCGGGGAGCCGGATCTCGCCGAGCCCGGTGAGCGGACCCGACCCCATCCAGCGGATGTCGTTGGCGATCTTGGTCAGGGATACCGCGATCGTGCGCAGCGCGCCCGACGCCTCCACCAGCCCGTCACGCGCGGCCTGCGCTTCGAAGCTGTTCTTCGCTGGGGTCAGAGCGTCGACACCCGTCGCCTTGACCAGTTCGGCGACGACCTTCGGGCCGAATCCGTCGGGCGCGTTGAGCCCCGTCCCGACCGCGGTGCCGCCGATGGGCAGCTCACCGAGCCGCGGAAGGCACGCCACCACCCGCTCCATCCCGGCCTCCATCTGACGGGCGTACCCGCCGAACTCCTGACCGAGCGTCACCGGGACGGCGTCCATGAGGTGGGTGCGGCCCGACTTCACGACGGTCTTCCACTCGGTGGACTTGTCGAGCAGGGCCAGGCGCAGGTGGTCGAGGGCGGGAAGCAGATCCTTCACCGCCGACTCGGTCGCCGCGACGTGCGTCGCGGTGGGGAAGGTGTCGTTGGACGACTGCGACATGTTCACGTCGTCGTTGGGGTGGACGACCACACCGTTCGCCGCGGCGATCGACGCGATCACCTCGTTGGCGTTCATGTTGGAACTGGTGCCCGAACCGGTCTGGAAGACGTCGATGGGGAACTGGTCGTCGTGCTTGCCCTCGGCGATCTCGCCCGCCGCGGCGATGATGGCATCCGCCTTCTCGGCGTCGAGGAGGCCGAGATCCTTGTTGACCTGCGCACAGGCCGCCTTCAGCAGACCCATCGCGCGTATCTGGGTGCGCTCGAGCCCTCGACCGCTGATCGGGAAGTTCTCGACGGCGCGCTGAGTTTGCGCGCGCCACAGCGCATCCACGGGCACCCGCACCTCGCCCATGGTGTCGTGTTCGATCCGGTACTGCTGCTCGTTGCTCTCGGTCATGCGTCAAACATGCCACTTTCGAGCGCGTCGTGGGGGTGCTCCCCGTGCGCCCTTCCGGTAGCTGCAGCAACCGGAAAGGCGCACGAGCCCGAAGGGCCTAGAACGTCGGCGGGACGGCGCCGTCCTCGCCGGTGAAGTCCACGGACGAGTACTCGCGCAGCTTCTCCAGACGGTGGTACGCGTCGATCATGCGGACGGTGCCCGACTTCGACCGCATCACGATCGACTGCGTCGAGGCGCCGCCACCGTAGTAGCGGACACCGCGGAGCAGGTCGCCGTCCGTGACGCCGGTGGCGCAGAAGAAGACGTTCTCACCCGACACCAGATCTTCGGTGGTCAGCACGCGGTCCAGGTCGTGGCCTGCGTCGATGGCCTTCTGGCGTTCGGCGTCGTCGGTCGGGGCCAGCCGGCCCTGCAGCGAACCACCCATACAGCGCATGGCGGCCGCGGCGATGATGCCCTCGGGCGTGCCACCGGTACCGAGCAGGATGTCGGTGCCCGACTCCGGACGCGCGGCGGCGATCGCACCCGCGACGTCGCCGTCGGAGATGAGGCGGATCCGGGCTCCGGTGTCCCGGACCTCTTCGATCAGCCGGGCGTGCCGGGGACGGTCGAGGATGCACACCGTGACGTCGGAGGGCGAGGCCTTGCGGACCTTCGCGACCCGCTTGATGTTCTCGGCGACGGGGGCTGTGATGTCGATGACATCGGCCGCGTCGGGTCCGACGGCGATCTTCTCCATGTAGAACACCGCGGACGGGTCGAACATCGCGCCGCGCTCGGCGACCGCGAGGACGGAAATGGCGTTCGGCATGCCCTTGGACATCAGGGTGGTGCCGTCCACCGGGTCGACGGCGAAGTCGCAGTCCGGCCCGTCGCCGTTGCCGACCTCTTCGCCGTTGAACAGCATCGGGGCTTCGTCCTTCTCGCCCTCGCCGATGACGACGACGCCGCGCATCGAGACCGAGCTCACGAGCTGGCGCATGGCGTCGACGGCGGCGCCGTCGCCACCCTCCTTGTCACCACGGCCGACCCAGCGACCGGCAGCCATCGCACCAGCCTCGGTGACTCGGACCAATTCCAGAGCAAGATTTCGGTCCGGGGCCTCGCGGCGACTCGAAGTGGTGCTAGCCGTCATGGGCAGTGCCTCCTGGTGCAGTCACGGTCGACGTTGTACGCCGACGCTGTGTCGGTGGCCGTCGGCCGCCGATTGTCGGGTGGATCTTCGTGCTGATTCTCCCAGAAAGAAGTGTGACGTGCGCTGCTGGGGCGCGATTCACGGGACCGAGAATCGTTGTTCCGGGACCGACCCTGGATACTGGTGGACGTGGCATCTGATAAACCCCGCATCCTGCACAACAACCGCGACATGGTGTGGTCGCTCGTACCCCTTGTCCTGTTCTGTGTGCTGATCGCGGGTATCGCCAGCCAGTGCACGTTCAGCCCGGGCGGACCCACGAGCGGCCCGATTCCCAGCTTCGACGTGGACGCGGCGCTGAAATACGACGCGCAGGACCTGCCGTTCCCGGTGCGCAAGCCGGAGACGCCGGAGGGCTGGACACCGAACTCGGGCAGCCGCAGCATCGTCAGCGGTGACGGCGGCGGCGATTCGAGCACCGTCGGATTCATCACCGAGGCCGGCCGCTACATCCAGCTGACACAGAGCAACGCCGTCGAGACGGTGCTCGTGCCGTTCGTCGCGGGTGGTCCGCGCACGGCGACGGGCACCGAGGACATCGCAGGTCACAGCTGGATCGTGTACGGCGGGGAGGGTGTCGAACCGATCTGGGTGTCCGACTTCGGCGACGTCCGGCTCCTGGTCACGGGCAGTGCGTCACCCGAGGCGTTCGAGCAGCTCACCGCCGCGGCGGCGGACGCCCCGATCCTCGCCGCCTGACGACGAGTGTCAGCCCTCGTCCTCGGCACGGGCGAGGGCAGTCTCGACGCGCTTGCGTGCCCCCGCGAGGTGCTCCTCGCAGCGTGTGGCCAGCGCCTCGCCGCGCTCCCACAGTGCGAGTGACGCGTCGAGGTCGAGGCCGCCCTGTTCGAGCACCTTGACCACGTCGACGAGTTCGTCGCGCGCCGCCTCGTAACCGAGCTCCGCTATATCGGTGTCGTTTCCGGTGGGGTTGCTCATGCTCCTACTTGTCCTTTCCCATCACCGCGGCGCGGATTGCGCCGTCGGCGACTCGAACGCGGATCTGGGTGCCCGGCGGGGCGTCGTCGACCGAACGCAGGACCTCCGGGTCGCCGTCCGGCACGATCCGCTGGACCACGGAGTAGCCGCGGGCCAGGGTCGCGGCGGGCCCGAGGGTCGTCAGCCGGGCCCGGAGATGCTCGATCGTGGTGTTCTCCGCGGCGATCGCCCGGCTGATGTCACGCCGCCCGGCGTCCCGCAGCCGCTCGACCTCGTTCGACCGATGGTCGAGGGCGCGCACCGGGTCGGCGAGGACCGGTCTGCTGCGCAGCTGGGAAATCAGATGCGACTCGCGCTGCACCCAGTTGCGCAGGGCGGCCGCGCTCCGCGACCGCAGTTCGCCGACGAGTGCCTGCTCGGCGACGGCGTCCGGCACCACCCGCTTGGCGGCGTCCGTCGGCGTCGCGGCCCGCAGGTCGGCGACGTGGTCGCTGAGCGGACTGTCCGGTTCGTGGCCGATGGCGCTGACCACCGGGGTGCGGCACGCGACGATCGCGCGGCACAGCGTCTCGTCGGAGAACGGCAGCAGATCCTCCACGCTGCCTCCGCCGCGCGCGAGGATGATCACGTCGACGTGCGGGTCGGCGTCCAGTTCCTTCAACGCGTCGAGGATCTGCGGCACCGCGGTCGCGCCCTGCACCGGTGTGTTGCGCACCTCGAAACGCACGGCTGGCCAGCGGCGCTGCGCCACGCTGAGGACGTCGTGCTCGGCGGCGCTGGCGCGCCCGGTGATCAACCCGATGGTGCCGGGCAGGAACGGCAGCGGACGCTTCAGCCGAGGGTCGAACAGGCCCTCGGCGGCCAGCAGCGCGCGCAACCGCTCGATCCGAGCCAGGAGTTCGCCGATCCCGATCGCGCGGATCTCCGTGACCCGCAACGAGACCGAACCGCGGCCGGTGTAGAACGACAACTTGCCGAACATCACCACCCGGCTGCCCTCGGTGAGCGGGACGGGGGAGTTCTGCAGCAACTGCGGGGAGCAGGTCACCGACAGCGACATGTCGACGGACGGGTCGCGCAGCACCAGAAACGCCGTCCGGGTGCCCGGACGGGCGTTGATCTGGGTGATCTGTCCCTCCACCCAGACACTCCCGAGCCGGTCGATCCACTGTGCGACCTTGGCCGACACGGTGCGGACCGGCCAGGGCTGCTCGGCGGTGCTCGGTCCGGTACCGGCTGCGCGGGGCTGTGCGGAGGTCACTTGGCCTTGGCGGTGGTGATGCGGTTGGTCAGCATGGTCTGGAACGGCGCGCGGGCCAGGGTGGCGTTCTCGTAGTCCAGCAGCGTCGTCAGGTCCTCGACGGACAGGTTGCGCAGACGCGCCCGCAGCTGGGCGAGGGTCAGCGTGCCGTAGTCGAGGACGACGGCGATCTCGGGTTCGGCCACGGCGGGCCGGGCGGCGGGCTTGCTGCTCGCCGTCTTCGTGGTGGCGGCGCCGTTGGTGGCGGCCGGTGCGGCTTTCGGGGTCGGGACCTTCTCGGGTGTTCGCTCGTCCTGCGGGCTCAGCGAGTACAGCGCGAACCGGCCCGGTCCGGTGGACCGCTCCTCGGTGGAGCCGTCGACGCCGGGCGCCGGATCGGTGTCCTCGTCGAAGACGGCCCACGCGGGCTGCTCGTCGTCGTGGGTCCAGTGGATGAGCGCGAACGCCTGGTCGCCCTTGATGGCCAGCGCGGTCATGGACTGCTGAACGCGCATCGTGGTCTGCAGCACCTGACTGACCGCGGTCATGGGCAGGGTCGCCGCGGTGGTCGGCAGTTTCCTGGCCTCTTCGACGGCCGTCACGGCGATTCCGGCGGCGACACGCGCCACGAACGGGGGACGAATCATTCCCACAGCCTGCCTGACAACGGCACGTTTGGGTAGCCGACGTGCCCACAGCGTCGACGACTTCGGTGCGACGATGCGCACACTACCCCGCCGAGGCCCCGCGAAAGTGTCGTCCGTCCGGGGTGACCCGTAGTCTGGAACCATGTCTTCGGCTGTTCCACTCAATGTGGGTATCACACGTTCGGCAGATTCGGGAGCGTCGCGTGCCGACGGCGGGAAGCGGGTACTGCTCGCAGAGCCCCGCGGCTACTGCGCCGGCGTCGACCGCGCCGTCGAGACGGTGGAGAAGGCGCTCGAGAAGCACGGCGCCCCCATCTACGTGCGCAAGGAGATCGTCCACAACCGGCACGTCGTCGAGACGCTGAGCGACCAGGGTGTGGTCTTCGTCGACGAGACGGACGAGGTTCCCGAGGGTGCGCTGCTCGTGTTCTCTGCGCACGGCGTGTCTCCCGCGGTCCACGAATCGGCCGCCGCACGCAATCTGCGCACCATCGACGCCACGTGCCCGCTGGTCACGAAGGTCCACCAGGAAGCCAAGCGGTTCGCCCGCGACGACTTCGACATCCTCCTCATCGGCCACGAGGGCCACGAGGAGGTGGAGGGCACGGCCGGCGAGGCCCCCGATCACGTGCAGCTCGTGGACGGCCCCGATTCCGTCGACGCCGTGACGGTCCGCGACGAATCGAAGGTCATCTGGTTGTCGCAGACCACGCTGAGTGTCGACGAGACGATGCAGACGGTCGCCCGCCTGCGGGAGCGTTTCCCGAGTCTGCAGGACCCGCCGAGCGACGACATCTGCTACGCCACCCAGAACCGTCAGGTGGCGGTCAAGGCGATGGCGCCGGAATGCGATCTCGTGATCGTCGTCGGATCCCGCAACTCCTCCAACTCGGTGCGTCTCGTCGAGGTTGCGCTGGGTGCGGGTGCGAAGGCGTCGTACCTCGTCGATTACGCCCGCGAAGTGGATCCGGCCTGGCTCGACGGCGTCCGGACGGTGGGGATCACCTCGGGTGCGTCCGTGCCGGAAATCCTGGTGCGCGGTGTGATCGATCTGCTCGACGAGCACGGATTCCACGACGTCCAGCCGGTCACCACGGCCAACGAGACGCTGGTCTTCGCGCTGCCGCGCGAGCTTCGCGCCGCGCGGACCTGATCGGTCCGCTACCGGCGCTGTCGCCGAGTCAGCGGGGCTGCTCCGTCTCGAACGGCGGCTCGTACCGATCGCGGTAGCGCACCTGCGGAATGGGGTGGGCGGGCACGTCGGGGTTGGGCCGCGGCATGGTCCGCGGCGGCACCGAACGCGGTGCCTGCGTGGTCCGTGGCGGTGCCGAACGAGGTGCCTGCGCTGCCCGGTCGACCATCGGTGGTGGGGGCGCCGTACGCCCGCCCGACGAGGACGAGCGGCGGGGCGGCGGTGTGGCTGCCCGCCGCGACGACCGGGGGTGCTCCCGTGCGGCGTCCCTTGCGGTGTCCCTGTCCCGCGCCCGACGCGGCGGCGGGGACTGCTCCGACCCTTCGGCGGTGCGCCGGGGGCGGGTGGTTCGGGGCGCGCGCTGCGCACGTCGACGCTCCGACGTCCGGGCGGGACCGGTCTTGCGCTGTTGCAGCAGGAAGAGACGGAGGCCACCGATCAGCAGCGTCACCACCGTGGCGGCGAGCATCACCGGGAATCGGTTGACCAGCGGATACGCCACGTTGATCGCCAGGTCTTTCAGTGCGGTGCTGTTCTCCTCCGCGATCAGGCTCTGCCCGAGCGGCACCGCCACGAACAGGATCAGCGGCGGCTGGACGATCGCGGTGAACAGCGCCCGGTTGCCGGCAGCCGCCACGGCGAGGACACAGCCGAGGAAGTAGAAGGTGGAGAACGCCGCCGTGAGTTCGGTGCCACGAGCCGCATCGACAGCGAATCCGACAAAACTGACTCCGACGGCCAGGAGAATGACACCCCACCAGGGGAGACCGGGGACCGTAGGGACAATCGACCGCCTGTCGAGCGGCACCCCAGAGCGAGCACGTTGGGTTGCAGACACACAACGACAGTAGCGGCAACTTGTCGAGTAGCTCCGTTGGCGTGACCGGTGGAGCCCGAGAGATCCTCGAGATTTGTGCATCGCGACCACGAATCGACCGCGCTGACCTCGGTGAGGTCGTCGTCGAACACGTCGAGGTCGTGGAGCTTGCGGGCGGTGACTGTGACCCGGGACTCGATGTGGCGATGTGGCTCATGGTGCACCCGCCCACCGACAGCCCATTCGGCCGGACGCCACGCGGGCGAGGTGTTCGAGGTTGTCGGCACCGTGCTCTACGGTCTCGGGACATGAGGATCCTGCACACTTCGGACTGGCACATCGGACGCACGTTCCACGGGGTGGACCTGCTCACCGACCAGGCCCGTGTGCTCGACGCGATCGCCGCCCTCGTCGTCGAGCACGGTGTGGACGTCGTCGTCGTTCCCGGAGACGTGTACGACCGGTCGATCCCCAGCGCGGACGCCGTCACCGTGTGCAACCGCGGATTCGAGGCCGTCCGGGACGCGGGCGCGGTCATCGTCGCCACGTCCGGCAACCACGACTCCGCGGCACGGCTCGGCGCGGGTGCCGCGTTCTCCCGGGCGGGCGGGCTGCATCTCATGACGACGGTCGCCGGGATCGGCGCGCCCGTCGTGCTGGAGGACGCGCACGGTCCCGTCGCGTTCTACGGCATTCCCTATCTCGAGCCCGAGATCACCCGCGCGCAACTCGGCGTGCCGTCCGCGCGGTCGCACGCCGAGATCCTCGACGCCGCGATGGGTAGTGTCCGCACCGACCTCGACGCACGCCGCGAGGACGCACCACGTACCCGATCGGTGGTGCTGGCCCACGCGTTCGTGGTCGGGGCGGAGGCCACCGGGTCGGAGCGGTCCATTTCCGTCGGCGGCGTCGAGACCGTGTCGGCGTCGGCGTTCGGTGGGGTCGACTACGTCGCCCTCGGCCACCTCCACTCGCCGCAGACCCTCACCGAGAACATCCGGTACTCGGGTTCGCCGCTGCCGTACTCGTTCGGTGAGCGCACCCACGGCAAGGCCGTCTTCCTGGTGGACCTCGACGCCGACGGACTGCACTCCGTCGAGCGGGTCGATCTGCCGGTGGTCCGCGGCCTGAAGCAGCTGACCGGGACGGTGCAGCAGTTGCTCGAGGACGACGCGTTCCGCGACGCCGAGGACTGCTACGTGTCGGCGGTGCTCACCGACCCGGAACGTCCCGTCGACGCCATGCGCTCGCTGCAGTCCCGGTTCCCCTTCGCCGTCCACCTCGAGTGGCAACGCCCGGACGGTGCCGACGATCTGCGGTACCGCGACAAGGTGCACGGGCGCAGCGATCTGCAGATCACGCGCAGCTTCCTCACCGATGTGCGCAGCGAACCGTCGACCGGCGAGATCCGGCTGATGGAAACCGCGCTCGGGTTCGCCGACCGGTCCGGTGAGGACACCGCCGAGGTCGTCGCGCTGGAACAGACGGCATGAGGCTGCATCGACTGGAGGTCGAGGCCTTCGGGCCGTTCGCAGGATCCGTGGAAGTCGATTTCGATCGGCTCGGTGCAGACGGGCTGTTTCTGCTGCACGGTCACACCGGGGCCGGGAAGACGACGGTCCTCGACGCGGTCGCGTTCGCGCTGTACGGCACCGTGCCCGGGGCGCGGAAGGACGGCAAGCGGCTCCTGTCCGACCATGCGCCCGCCGGATCCGTTCCGACGGTGACGCTCGAGGCGACGATCGCCGGCCGGCATCTGCGGCTCGTCCGCAGCCCGGAGTTCGAGCGACCCAAGCGTCGAGGGTCGGGGACGATCAAGGAGAACGCGAAGGCCACCCTGACCTGGCTCGACGGTCACGGCGAAAACCTGTCCCGGATCCCCGACATCGCCGACGAGGTCGGGCGGCTGATGGGCATGAGCGCCGACCAGTTCTTCCAGGTGGTGCTGCTGCCGCAGGGCGAATTCGCGAAGTTCCTGCGCGCCGACACCGAGGAGCGCGGTCAGCTGCTGGAGCGGCTGTTCGACACCACCCGGTTCGGGACGGTGGAGGAATGGTTCCTCGACCGCAGGCGCACCAGCGCCCACGAACTCGACGAGCACCAGCGGGCCGTCGACGTGCTGCTCGCGCGGGTCGCGACCGCCGCCGGCCTCGAGGGCGGCGCCGACGCCGATCCGGTGTCCTGGGCCCACAAGCTCGAGGACGAGGCGCGCGAAACCCGCGACCTGGCAGCGGACGACCTGCAGAAGGCCAGGAGCCGCGCGAAGGTTGCCCGCGACGCGCTCACGGAGGCGCGCCGCGTCCTCGAACTGCAGAACCGCCGGCGGCGGGCCGGAACGGAACTCGACTCCCACGCGGCGGGTGCCGACCACCGGGCCGAACTCGCCGCCGAACTGGCGGACGCGCGCCGGGCCGAACCGGTCGCAACGGTGGCGCGTGACGCCGACACCGCGCGGTCCGAGGCCGCCGCCGCGGCGCGGAACGTCGAGGCGATCACCGACGGACTGCGCGCGAGGGTGGGTGGCGCCGACCTCGTTGCGGAGTTGTCCTGGCCGCCGACCACCGACGAACGCGAACACATCCGGGCCGGTATCCGCGCCTGGCGTGACGAGATCGTGCGCCTCGACGGGGCGCTCGCCGAATCCGTTGCCGCCGACCGCCTCGCCGTCGAGGTGGAGCGGCTGCGCGCCCGCCAGGCCAAACTCGCCGAGGCCGGTGACGCGCTGTCCCGGGAGCGCGACCAACTGCCACTCGCCCTGCGCGATGCGGAGAAGGCGCTCGACTCGTCGGAGAAGGCCCGCGCCGCGCTGCCCGGCCTCGTCGACACCCGGGACCGGGCAGCCGACGCCGCCTCCGCGGCGGCGGACCTGCGCACCCGTCGCGTCGAGCGGGATCGGCTCCAACGCGCGGC
The DNA here is from genome assembly GCF_042673295.1 of Rhodococcus sp. NPDC057014. Lineage (NCBI taxonomy): Bacteria > Bacillati > Actinomycetota > Actinomycetes > Mycobacteriales > Nocardiaceae > Rhodococcus > Rhodococcus sp. NPDC057014. The sequence goes on along the minus strand of NZ_JBHUSF010000122.1, from coordinate 13,569 downwards.
GTTCGACGCCCGCGAGCAGCACCAGGCCGCGCGGGAACGTTGGCTCGACCTGCTGCAACGCCGGATCGCGGGAATGGCCGCCGAGCTGGCGGGCACGCTCGAGGACGGTGTCCCGTGCCAGGTGTGTGGTTCACCCGAGCACCCGCAGCCAGCCGAACCATCCGAGCTGTCGGTCACGAAGGCCGACGAGGACACGGCACGCGCGGCGGAGCAGAAGGCCGCGGCGGCGTCGACGACCGCGACCGAGAAGCTGGGCGCGGCGGAGCGCGCGATCGACGTGCTCGTGCAGCGCGGCGGCGACGGTGACGCGGACGACCTCGCGCAGGCACTCTCGGCAGCGGAGACGGCGGTGGGGGAGGCGATCGCGCTCGGGGATCAGGTGGAACGCCGGTCCGCGACTCTCACCGAACTGCGGGACCGCGAGAGCCGGCTGCAGGAACGGTCGCGGGAGGTCGGAGCCGACGCCGCCACGGTGGCCGAGCGAATCGCGGCGAGCACAGCGCAGCTCGGGGACATCCGGGCCCGGGTGAACCGGGCGGCGGGCGACGACCCGAGCGTCGAGGACCGGCGCACCCGACTCGACGCCCTCGCCGAGGCGGCATCGGAACTGCTGGACGCGCGGGACGCCGGCGCCGGAGCCGAGTCCGCGGCCCGTGAACTCGCGGCCAAGGCCGGCGCACTCGCCGGGGACGCCGGTTTCGGCAGCATCGACGACGCCGTGGCCGCGGTCCGGTCGGCCGCCCGCCGAAGTGAGATCGAGGCCGCCCTCACGGCGGCGAGGGATTCCGAGGTCGGGGCCCGCCGCGTCCTCGACGACCCCGAGGTCGCCGCTGTCGCCGACGCGGAACCCGTGGACTTGGCGGCAGTCCAGCAGGCACACGACACGGCGGCGGAGGTCGTGGACGTCGCCGTCGCGGCGGCGTCCGACGCCGAGCGCCGACTGCTCGATCTGGAACGGTACGTCGGTCAGCTCGACAAGACGGCCGAGGCGATTGCGCCGATGCAGGCCGCACACGAGGAGCTGGCCGCGCTCGCCGAGGTGATCGCGGGCCGTTGCCAGAACGCGAGGAAGATGTCGCTGCGGTCGTATGTGCTGGCGGCCCGGCTGGAAGAGGTGGCGGTGTCGGCGTCTGCGCGGCTCGGCCGGATGTCGGCCGGGCGCTACGAGTTCGTCCACAGCGACGAGGCCGGTCCGCGGGGCCGCCGCGGCGGCCTGGGGCTCGACATCCGCGACGACTACACCGGGGTGGTGCGATCGGCCAAGACCCTCTCCGGCGGTGAGTCGTTCCTGGCGTCGCTGTCGTTGGCGCTCGGTCTCGCCGATGTGGTGGCGGCCGAGTCGGGTGGCGTCGTGCTCGACACGATGTTCATCGACGAGGGATTCGGCACCCTCGATGCGGACACTCTCGACTCGGTGATGGGCGTCCTCGACGAGCTGCGTGACGGCGGCCGGGTGGTGGGGATCGTCAGTCACGTCGACGAGATGCGTCAGAGAATCCCGAGCAGGCTGCACGTGATCCGCGGACGCACCGGCTCCACCGTGGAGGTGGTGGCCGGCTGACCGCCGGTCAGTCCGGCTTGGACGCGACGGCGGTCTCGTCGACGGTGACGCCCTCCCGTTCGGCGTCGTCGAGGTCTTCGTTCGCGGCGACGGCGTCGGGGATGTTGCTTTCGGCGCTGTGCTCGTCGATCTGCTCACCGATATAGCGCACCACCACGGCGGCGACGGCGGCGGCGGGCACCGCGAGGAAGGCTCCGACGATCCCGAACACGGAGCCACCGGCGGTGACGGCGAGCAGCACCACGACGGCGTGCAGTTTCATGCTCTTGCTCTGGAGTACCGGCTGCAGCACATTGCCCTCGATCTGCTGCACCACGAGGATGATGATCAGCACGATCACCGCAGTGGTCAGACCGTTGGCGACCAGCGCGACCAGCACGGCGAGTGCGCCGGCGACGAACGCACCGACGATCGGGATGAAGCCACCGATGAATGTCAGGATCGCGAGGACCGGTGCGAGCGGCACGCCGAGAATCACCAGTCCGGCGCCGATGAAGACGGCGTCGATGAGGCTGACCAGTGCCTGGGTGCGGATGAACCCGCCGAGTGTGTCCCACATGCGGCCCAGTACCTCTTCGAGGTGACGGCCCGCGCGGCCGCCGCTGACGGAATGCAGCCACGGGATGAACCGGGGGCCGTCCTTGATGAAGAAGAACGACAGCACCAGTACCAGGCCGAGCGTGATCAGCAGCGAGCTGGCGGTGCTGACACCGGTGAACACCCCGGACGCGATGACCGTTCCACTCTCCTGGACCTTCACGATGATCGTGTGGATGCCCTGGTCGATCTGGTCGTCCTGCAGGTTGATCGGCGGACCCTTCAACCAGTCCTGCACCTGGTTGATGCCCTGGGTGGCCTTGTTGGCCAGCTCGGGGGCCTGACTGACGACGGACGGCACGATGCCGGCGATGATCCCGGCGACGACGGCGATGAACACGACGAGCGTCGTCGCGGCGGCCGCCGCCGGGGGGATCCGCCGCTTCGTCATCGCGCGCGTCGGCGGCCACAGCACCGTGCACACCACGATCGCCAGCAGCACGGGGAGGACGATCACCCACAGCTTCTCGATGATCCATCCGAACAGCAACGCGCCCAGCGAGATTGCCACGAGGACCAGCGACCACTTGGCCAGCCACATCGCACCCACCCCGATGAGGTGACCGCGGTCCGGTTTCGTGACCGTGCTCCCGGACGGTGCCGGGGCTTGCTTCTCCGTCACAGATGGTCCTCCCTGCCGTGTCTGCTCAGCCGATCAGTACTGACAGTACTGGGGAACTCCGGGCCGGCACGGTGAGGTCAGCAGCAGCGGGCGCCCGGGTTCGCGTCGGCGTCCGCGTAGCGCGCTCGCCAGTACTCCCGCTCGCTCGGCACCTCGGCGTCCGGATGGTGGCGGCGAAGGTGCTCGACGTACCTGCTGTAGTCGTGGTCGCCCATCAGCGCCCCCGTCCACCACCAGGCGGTCCGGACGGCCCCCGCAACCCTATTCATCATGATGATGCGCCCTGTCCGTGTGGGTGTGGGCCGCGCCGGGCGCGCGGACCGCGCCGGAGGCGATGAGTTCGTTCCATTCCTTGTCGAGTTCCTTCTCGGCGGCGGTGGTGACGAACCCGGCCGGCGCGAAGATCTTCGACGGTTCCTCGGGTGCCTCGGTGGTCGGCAGTCCACCGGCCCGGAACGCCTTGAGGCACACGAGCGCTCCGGCCACCACGACGACGAGGACGAGGCCGGCGAACACGATCGACAGGGTGCCCTGGATGAACGTGTTGCGGATGACGGCGTCGATGGCCTCGGGGGTCTTGGCGGATCCGAAGCTGGTCTTGCCCGCTTCCTTCGCTTCCTTGAACGCGGCGTGCTGGGACCAGTAGCCGACGGAGGTGTTGCCGGAGAAGATCTTCTGCCACGACGCGGTCATGGTGACGATCAGGTCCCACACGAGGGGGACACCGGGTATCCAGGCCCACTTGAACAGGCCCTTCTTCATGACGATGGCGAGGACCACCGTCAGCGCGATCGCGGCGAGCAACTGGTTCGCGATGCCGAACAGCGGGAAGAGGGTGTTGATGCCGCCGAGCGGGTCGGTGACGCCCATCAGGAGGATGGCACCCCACAGTCCGACGACGGCGAGCGAGCACACCCACGCGCCGATCCGCCACGACGGATCCTTGAACTTGCGGGCGGGTCCGCCGAAGTTGCCGAGCGAGTCCGACAGCATGAATCGGGCGACCCGGGTGCCGGCGTCGACGGTGGTGAGGATGAACAGCGCCTCGAACATGATCGCGAAGTGATACCAGAACGATTTGAGGGCGGCGCCGCCGAGGAACTGGCTGAGCACTTCCGACATGCCGAACGCGAGCGTCGGGGCACCGCCGGTGCGCGAGATGATCGACTCCTCGTCGACGCCCGCCGCGGCCTGCGCGAGGGTGTCCGCGGAGATGTTCGGGCTGGAGAGTCCGAGGCTGTTCACATACGTCGCGGCCGTCTCGGGGGTTCCGCCGGTGAGGGTGGCCGGCGCGTTGAGCGCGAAGTACAGGTGCTGGTCGATGATGCACGCGGTGACGAGCGCCATGATCGCGACGAACGACTCGGTGAGCATGCCGCCGTAGCCGATCAGACGCATCTGCTTTTCCTTCGCCAGCAGTTTGGGCGTGGTGCCGGAGGAGATGAGGGCGTGGAAGCCGGACAGCGCGCCGCACGCGATCGTGATGAACAGGAACGGGAACAGCGAACCCGCGAAGGCGGGGCCGTTGCCCTGGATCGCGAACGTCGTGACGTCGGGCATCTTGATGGCGGGCTGCGCGACCAGGATGCCGATGGCCAGCAGGACGATCGTGCCGATCTTCATGAACGTCGACAGGTAGTCGCGCGGGGCGAGGAGCAGCCACACGGGCAGGACGGAGGCGGCGAAACCGTAGGCGATCATCAGCCAGGCGATGGTCACCTTGGACAGCGTGAACCAGTCGGCGCCCCATCCGGTGTCGGCCACCCAGCCGCCGGAGACGATGGCGAGGAGCAGCAGCACGACGCCGATCAGCGACACCTCCGCGACCTTGCCCGGGCGCAGGTACCGCAGGTAGACGCCCATGAAGAGGGCGATCGGGATGGTCATGGCGATGGAGAAGACACCCCACGGGCTTTCCGCGAGCGCGTTGACGACGACGAGGGCGAGCACCGCGATGAGGATGATCATGATGACGAAGACGCCGATCATGGCGGCGATGCCACCGACGACGCCGAGTTCGTCGCGGGCCATCTGGCCGAGGCTGCGGCCGCGGCGTTTCGTCGAGATCCACAGGACGAGGAAGTCCTGGACGGCTCCGGCGAAGACGACGCCGATGATGATCCACAGCGTGCCGGGCAGGTAACCCATCTGGGCGGCGAGGACGGGGCCGACGAGGGGCCCTGCGCCGGCGATGGCGGCGAAGTGGTGCCCGAACAGCACCCGCCGATCCGTCGGCATGTAGTCCTTCCCGTTCTCGAGGATCTCGGCGGGGGTCGCCCGGTCGTCGCGGGGTTGGACGAGTTTGCGCTCGATGAACCGCGCGTAGAAGCGGTAGGCGATGAGGTAGGTGCAGACGGCGGCCACGACGAACCAGACGGCGTTGATGTTCTCGCCGCGAACGAACGCGATCATCACCCAGGCGATGCCGCCGAGAAGACCGAGGACGGCGAACGTGATCCGCGCCGCCGGTGAGATCGGGGTGCGGTCCACGACGCCGACCGGCGGCAGATCCGGATCCGTTCTCAGGTACTCGACCTCGGATTCGGGGGCGGCTCTCAGGGCCATCGCGAACTCCTTCCCGGCGTCCCCGTCGTCATTGTGTGCCAGGGGCGACGCCGTCGACAGGTGCCACATCTTTTGTGGCCCCCGTCACCCTATTGCGCCGACGTTCAGTTCGACGAAAAAACGACGTCAGAAGCGCGTCGAGTCGGCATCGATCCAGTCGGTGAGCCAATCCGACGGCGGGTCCTCGAGCAACTCGCCGGGCATCAGCCACTCGTACAGTTCCGCGTAGGTGCGGGTGGTGACGCCGTCGATCCGCCGATTGAGCATCGCCGGTGTCAGTTGGTCGAAGCTGTCGAGACCCATCGACGCCACCATCTGCCGGGCGCCTGCCACCGTCGACTTCTGGAACCGGAACACCCTGGCCGCCTTGTCGGGGACGTCGAGTGCGCGGGTCCGCGCCGGGTCCTGGGTGGTGACCCCGACGGGGCAGCGGTTGGTGTGGCACATCTGCGCCTGGATGCACCCGACGGCGAACATCATCGCGCGGGCCGCCAGGGTGAAATCGGCGCCCTGGATGATCCGTTTGACGATGTCGGATGCGCTGGCGACCTTGCCGGACGCGCCGATCTTGACACGGTCCCGCAGGCCGGTGCCGGTGAGCGCGTTGTGCACCAGCATCAGCCCCTCGGTGAGCGGCATGCCCATGTTGTCCTCGAATTCCACTGGACCCGCACCGGTTCCGCCCTCGGAGCCGTCGACGATCACGAAGTCCGGGGTGACGTCGCGTTCGAGCATCGCCTTGCAGATTCCGAGGAACTCGATGCGCGATCCGACGCACAGTTTGAACCCGACGGGTTTGCCGCCGGAGAGCTTCCGGAGGGTGACGATGAAGTCGATGAGCTCGTTCGGGGTGGAGAACGCGGTGTGCGCGGGCGGGGAGATCACCGTTTTTCCGATCGGCACGCCGCGCGTCTCGGCGATCTCCCGCGACACCTTCGCTCCGGGCAGCACCCCGCCGAGCCCGGGCTTCGCGCCCTGCGACAGTTTGATGGAGATCGCCTTCACCTGGTCGAGTGCCGCGTGTTCGGCGAACTTGGCGGGGTCGAACCCGCCGTCCTCCGTCCGGCAGCCGAAGTAGCCGGACGCGATCTCCCAGATCAGGTCGCCGCCGTGCTTGCGGTGGTAGGGGCTGATCGCGCCCTCGCCGGTGTCGTGTGCGAACCCGCCCCGCGCGGCCCCGGCGTTGAGGGCTTCGATGGCGTTGGCCGAGAGCGAGCCGAAGCTCATCGCCGATACGTTGAGAAGCGCTATGTCGTACGGCTGTTCGCAGTCCGGTCCGCCGAGGCGGACCGTCGGCGGTTCGGGCGGGGCCATCCGTGCGCGCAGCGAATGGACCATGAACTCGTAGCCGACGGCGTGGACGTCCCGTTCGGTGCCGAACGGCTCCTCGGCGAGCGTGCCCTTGGCGCGCTCGTAGACGAGGTCGCGGGTGTCGCGGTCGAAGGGTGTTCCATCCGTGGACGATTCGATGAAGTACTGCTGGATCTCGGGGCGGATCTTCTCGAGCAGGAACCGCGCATGTCCCAGCACCGGGTAGTTCCGCAGGACGCTGTGCCGCCGTTGCAGCAGGTCCCACGTTCCCAGGGCGGCAGTCGCGAGCAGGAGGAGGGCGGCGAACCACCATCCCGTGGCCACAGCGACGGTCAGGGCGAGAGCGCCCAGGCCGAGGATCCCTATCGCGAGGACGATCAACCATCGGGTCACGTGCTGAGACTAGAACCTCACGTGAGTGCCGACGCGTACTCCGGCGCACTTTCCCACTCACATGGGGAGGGGGTGGGATAGTGGAGGCACGAGGTCAGCTGCCACGACAGGGGGATGTCATGACGGAGTCACCGATCAATCCGGAATCGTCGAGCAATCCGGTGCCGCCGAAGCAGGGCGACACGGGTGCCTATGGCTACCAGTACCCGACGCAGCAGCAACAGCCGCAGTCGCAGCCCTACCCGGGACAGTACGGGCCGCCGCCGCTGCCGCCGTCGAACGCCGGGTGGGCGGTGGCCGCCGTCCTCTTCTTCTGGCCGCTCGCGTTCGCCGCGTTCAACCACGTTCACGACGTCTACCCGAAGTGGGCGATGGGCGACTACCAGGGCGCCCAGTACGCGTCCGACCGCGCCAAGTCGCTCGGCAAGATCGCCCTGTGGATCTGGGTGGCGCTGATCGTCGTCTTCGTCATCGGGTACGCGATCCTGATCATCGCCCTCGTCGCGAACAGCAATACCAACAGCTGGTGAGGGCGTGGTCGTTGATCCGGCGCCGACGCCGTAGAATCCAACGACCGTGAGCCTTACCCTCGGAATCGTCGGACTGCCCAACGTCGGCAAGTCCACCTTGTTCAACGCGCTGACCAACAACGACGTGCTGGCCGCGAACTACCCGTTCGCGACCATCGAACCCAACGTCGGCCTGGTCGAACTGCCCGACCCGCGGCTGTCCGAGCTCGCCCGGATCTTCGGTTCCGAGCGCATCCTGCCCGCCACGGTGTCGTTCGTCGACATCGCCGGCATCGTCAAGGGCGCCTCCGAGGGCGCCGGCCTCGGCAACAAGTTCCTCGCCAACATCCGCGAGGCCGACGCCATCTGCCAGGTGGTTCGTGTGTTCCACGACGACGACGTCGTGCACGTCGACGGCCGCGTCGACCCGGCATCCGACATCGAGGTGATCGAGACCGAGCTCGTCATCGCCGACATGCAGACGCTGGAGAAGGCCCTGCCGCGCCTGGAGAAGGAAGCGAAGAAGAACAAGGAGCTCAAGCCCATCCACGAGGAGGCGCTGAAGGCGCAGGAAGTCCTCGACTCCGGCAAGACCCTGTTCAGCGCGAAGGACAAGCTGGACTTCGCGCTGCTGCGCGAGCTGAGCCTGCTCACCACCAAGCCGTTCCTGTACGTGTTCAACGCCGACGAGGCCGTGCTCACCGACGAAGCGAAGGTCGCCGAACTGCGCGCCTCCGTCGCCCCCGCCGACGCCGTGTTCCTCGACGCCAAGGTCGAGCAGGAACTCCTCGAACTGGACGAAGAGGACCGGCAGGAGATGCTCGACTCCATCGGCCAGTCCGAGCCCGGCCTGCACGCCCTCGCCCGCACCGGCTTCCACACCCTCGGCCTGCAGACCTACCTCACCGCAGGTCCCAAGGAATCCCGCGCCTGGACCATCCACAAGGGCGACACCGCCCCGCAGGCCGCCGGCGTCATCCACACCGACTTCGAGCGCGGCTTCATCAAGGCCGAAATCGTCTCCTTCGACGACCTCGTTGCCGCCGGATCCATGGCCGCCGCCAAGGCCGCAGGCAAGGTCCGCATGGAGGGCAAGGACTACACGATGGCCGACGGCGACGTGGTGGAGTTCCGCTTCAACGTCTGACCGCCTCTCCCCGCACGAGGAGTGCGACGACTCCTGCGCCGACGAGGGAGATCAGCCCGGTGGTGACGGCGGCGTGGTTCCAGCCCGTCACCATGCCGTCGATGGTGCCTGCGGGGTCGAGGGCGATGATGCTGACGACGGTGACGCCGATGGAGGAGCCGAGGTAGCGGGCGGTGTTGTTTGCGCCGCTGCCGAGTCCGCCCTGGTCGGCGGGGACGCTGGCGACGGCTTGCCGGCCGAGCCCTGCGTTGAGCAGGCCGCTGGCGATGCCGGCGAGCAGTAGGCCTGGGACGAGGCGCAGCGGGGACGAGTCGGGGGACAGGCCCGTCATCGTGAGCATGGCGACGCCGACGCCGGCGAGTCCGATGACCAGTTGTGGGGTCCCGGCGAGTCGCGCCGGGAGTTTCCGCGCCAACAGTGACGCCGCGACGCTCGTGCCCGACCACAGTGCGATCACCCCGGCTGCGGTGAGGGTGCTGACGTGCATCGTCTTGACCAGGAACGTGCAGGCGAACGACATCAGGCCGATGATGCCCGCCCCGGTGGCGAGGGCGGCGAGGGTGGCGGCGAGGAAGTCGCGCCTGCGGAACAGGGCGAGGTCGAGCATCGGGAACGGGCGCCGCCGCTCGACGCCGACGAACGCGAGGGTGAACGCGGCGGCGCCGACACCGCAGATGACGGTGGCGGGAGTGTTGCCCTGCCTGCCCTCGACGAGTGCGACGAGGACCAGCACCATCGCGGCGCAGAGTGTGACCGCACCCGGGACGTCGATCCGCTTCGGGACGGCGGACCGTGACTCCGCCAGCGCGCGCGTCGCGACCTGTCCGATCGCGAGCGACGCGACCGCGAGTGCCCAGTACAGGCCGCGCCACCATCCGGCGAGGTCGAGGAGTCCTGCGAGCATGGGACCGACTGCGATGCCTGCGCCGACGCTCGCGCCCCAGATTCCACTCGCCGTCGCGCGTGCCGTCGGAGTGGCGAAGGCGTGGGCGACGGCGCCGAGGCTGGCCGCGATGAGCGCTGCGCCTGCCACCCCTTGGATCAGTCGCCCGACGATGAACAGGACGGATTCCTGACTGACCGCGCCGACCACCGCGCCCAGCGCGAGAAGCCAAGCGCCCCAGTGGAACACCCGACGTCGGCCGTAATCGTCGGCGAGTGCGCCCGCGGTCAGCAGGACCGCGGCGAGGCCGACGCTCATCGAACTGAGAATCCACGTCTGCGCCGCGGGGCCTGCCGACAGCGCCGCGGCGACGGTGGGCATGTTGCCGAGTGGGGCGCAGAACGCGATCAGGGCGACGAACGTGCCGAGCGACGCGACGGACAGCGTGGTTCCCGGGCGGGGTGCGAGCGTGCGGGCGGGTGGGGCAACCGCAGTTGGTCTGTTCACAAGACTGAACTTAGAACTATTTTGGTCTGGTGACAAGACCGAGTTGGGTTAGCATGGGGGAATGGCACTGGGAACCGGGTACTCGCAGCAGAACTGCAACCTCGCCCGCGCGCTCGAAGTGGTGGGCGAGCGGTGGACGATGCTCGTGCTGCGCGATTGCTTCTACGGCGTCCGCCGATTCAGTGATCTGCTCGCCCATCTCGACATCTCCCGCGCGGTCCTGACGGATCGGCTGGGCGCTCTCGTCGACGCCGGAGTCCTCGTCCGCGTCGCCGACGGTGGCCATCCCGAATACGAGCTCACCGAGGCCGGAAAGGCGCTGTGGCCGAGCATCTATGCGCTCTCCCAATGGGGCGAACAGTACGTGTCGCCCGGCAGTTACCCCGGCCGGGTGTTCTCACACGCCGAATGCGGGACACAACTCGACCGATTCGGCCGGTGCCCCGACTGCGGCACGATCCCGGGACCGGAAGACCTCGTGGTCGCCCCCGGGCCGGGGGAGGCAGCCCACCCTCGCAGCGACGCCGTCGCCGTGGCCCTGCGGGAACCCCGCAGAATGCTCACCCCGCTGCGGTCACGCGGCGATGCCTGACCGTCACGCGGCGACGCGCAGGGGCGGTTCGAACGTCGCCCGAACCTGCAGCCACTGGGCGAGGATCTGACATCCGGTGAGCCCGCTCGCGTCGAGTGGTTCGCTGGCGTAGGCGATGTGCCGCCCGCCCCGCGCGTTGACGACGCGCACACCGCGCCAGGCGAGGCGCGGCGGCAAGTAGCCGAGCACCTCGATCATCGCGGTCCGCAGCCGGCGGAGGTCGGTGCGCCACTGCCGTGGGCTGATCCGTGTCTTTCCCGCATTCTGGAAGCTGTTGCTGCGGATCAGTTCCCACGTCTGCGCGAGCCACGTCCGCAGCGCGCGGAACGACATCCACCGGGTGAGGTCCGCGATGTCGCGGACATAGCTGTCCTCGCTGGCATTGCAGATCATGTCGTCCGGGTGTGCGATCCACTGGACCGGGACCGACTCGGGGATCGGGGCGCCGACGCCCGCGACTCCGCGCCCGCGGCATCCCGGTACCACTCCCGCCGGTTGTTCGGGGTCGGAGACGAGACCCACGGCGGCGAGGTTGCCTGCGTGCAGTGGGCCGGTGGCGATCTGCCCGAGCACCTCACGGATCACCGTGCATCCCTGCGAGTACCCGATCAGCATGACCGGACCGGGAGCGTCGTCCATCGCGTCGATCAACCGGCGGACGCCGACCTCGGTGCTCTGCCGGTAGCTGAGTCCGCCCGCGGCGACCGGCCCGTACGACGCCGGATAGCCCACCCACCGACACGCGAACCGGTCGTCGAGGGCATCGGTGACCTCACGCAACAGCCCGGAGACGTGGCGCCGGTGGTCATCGGGGTGCGACTCTCCGGTACCACCGACGGCGAGAACGGTCACCTGGGGCATGACGTCCATCATGCCGACGGACGATAAGGATTCGATCGGTCGACCCTGAGAAGTTCCTGGCAATCGACAGCCGACGGTTGTCACCCGATGGCCAGCGCGATCAGCGCCACCAGCGGTGGCCCGCTCTGTGACAGTGCGCCGACGACGCCGTCGCCGCGCTGCCGGCTCAGCGCCATGCGATCCGACGCGGCCAGGGCGATGCCCGCGAGGAACATGAAGAGGCAGGTGTAGACGACGAGTGTGCGACCCGGCGTGTCCTGACCGGCCCACCACAGGATGACGCCGGCGATGGCGCCGGAGGCGAGGAACAGGTTGTAGAAGCCGACGTTGAACGCCCACAGGTGGGCGGCGTGCACGTCGCTGCCGGGTATGCGGAAGATGCCCTCGTGCACCGACGGCTTACGGAACAGGAACGATTCCCACACGAACGCCAGCAGATGCACGCCTGCGGCGATCAGAGTGGCGAACTGCGCGACGAGGATCACGGCGCACCCGCCCCGGTCGCGAGTTCGACGCCGTACCGTTCGGTGACGTCGTGCAGCAGTCGGGCCACTACCTCCGGCGAGTGCCCGCCACGGCCGACCACGTCGAGTTCACCGAAGAGGCGGCCGTGGGACGCCCCGGCGGCGACGAGGAGGAAGTCGGCGGACTCGGAGAGGACCGTGAACGTATTCCTCGTTCCCGCCTCGATGGCGACCGTTTCCCCCGCCGCGAGTTCGTACCCGATGTCCCCGGCCTGGACGAGTATCCGGCCGCGCAGCATGTGGTAGGACTTCGACCACGGCTCGGCGTGCAGTGGACCGTCCGGTGCGCTCCGGGACGCTTCGACGAGGAAGACTTCGTATGTTCCGCCGGTGTGATCGCCACCGACCAGGACCGTGATGTCGGCGTCCGGCGCGGTGAACCGCCTGCCGTCGCCTGCTCTGATTACGTGAACGTGGGTGGACATACTGCGACGGTAGGACCGGTGCACCGCTCTACCCATCCCAGGAATGTGGGATGGTGGTGTGCCGGTGACCAGCGCATACTGTGTTCATGCTGGAGGTCCGGGCGGAAAAGCTGCGCCGGGAGGTGCTCGCGTTCGCGGGATCGGGCGCCGGCGTCACGCAGCTGCACGAGCGCGCCATCGAACTGGTCGGGGAGACGGTGCGCACCGACCTGACGTGCTGGGCGATGCTCGACCCGGAGACACTCGCGATCAGTTCGATGACCAGCGGCCGCAACCGGATACCGCAGCAGTACGAACCGCTGCTCGCCGAATCCGAGTACAACGGCGACGATCCGGCCACATTCGCCGAACTCGCCCGCAGCAGCCGGACCGTCGCGCGGGCCTCGGACCTACCCGCGGACGAGGTCGCGCACAGCCTCCGCCACGGCGCGGTGTGGGCGCCGCTGGGGCTCCGCAGCGAGGTCCGGATCGTGTTCCGCGTCGACGGTGTGTGCTGGGGCGCAGCCGGATTCGTGCGGTCCGGGCCGGATTTCACCGACCGTGAGCTCGAGTTCCTCACACTCGTGGCTCCCGGCCTGGCGGTCGCGACGAGGGCTGCGTCCGTGCACGCCCCGGCAATAACTGGTCACGGCGACCAGGGTCCGGCAGTGGTGGTCACCGACGCCGCCGGCGATCCGATTGCGCTCACGGCCGCGGCCCGCTGCTGGCAGGACCGCTTCGACGAGGTCGCCCCGGGCCGGTTGACCGTGGTGTTGCGGGCCGCGACGTTCGGGGCACGGTCGAGCGGTTCGGGGATCTTCAAGGCGCGTGTGCGCGACGCGGAGGGCGGCTGGATTCTGGTGCGCGCCACGGCCTTGATCGGCGGCGACGAACCGCAGACGGTGGTCACCGTCGAACCCGCCGCCGGCGGTGAGCTCACCGGGTTGTTACTCGCAGCGTATGCGGTGACCGCACGCGAGCGTGACGTGTGCGCCGACGTGCTGGCCGGCTACACGACGTCCGAGATCGCACGCCGTCGCGGCATCACCGCGAACACCGTCCAGGACCACCTGAAATCGGTGTACGCGAAGGC
>NZ_JBHUSF010000121.1:0-23967 GCF_042673295.1 Rhodococcus sp. NPDC057014 | reverse complement strand
TCGCGTCCGTGAGCGGGATCAGCCGACGTCGCGGCGCAGCCAGGTGACCTCGGCGCCTTCGCCGCCGCTGCGGAACGGCTCGAGCGCCTCGTCCCAGGCCGTTCCGAGGGCGTAGTCCAGTTCGGCGGCGATGTCACCGCCCGCCTCCATCAGTGCCCGCAAACGCATCTCCCCCACGACGACATCGCCGTTCGCGCTGGTGGATCCGTGCCACAGACCCATGCCGGGCACGTGACTGAACCGTTCGCCGTCCACGCCCTCGCTGGCGTCCTCGGTGACCTCGAATCGCAGCATCGGCCACGCGCGGAGCGCGTTGACCAGCCGCGAAGCGGTGCCGACGGGCCCCACCCAATTGGTGGTCGCGCGCAGGACGCCGTTGGAGGCCGGCTGCGAGGTCCATTTCAGGTTCGCTCGGCAGTCGAGGGTCGCGGTCAGCGCCCATTCGATATGGGGGCACAACGCGGCGGGCGACGAGTGGATGTAGACAACACCAGCCGTCACGTCCGCGAACTGATTCAATGCGCGCACTCGAGCCTCCTGCTTCGACGAGGGACGTCTTCCCCAACGGCCTCAGTCGGTGTGTGCAGCACGCTCGGTTGACCAGTGTGCCCTGTGATGCCTGTGTTGCGCCAGTGATTCGAGCAATCGGTGTGTCTTCACCGTTCGCGTTCCGAGAGGATACCGTCGCTCAGCTCGGTCCACACGGGCTTGGCCCAGTCGCCGAAGTCGCGGTCCGTCAACGCGACGCACGCGAGTCCCGCGGCCGGGTCGACCCAGAGGAACGTGCCGGACTGACCGAAGTGTCCGAACGTCTGAGGCGAGTTGCCCGTGCCGGTCCAGTGCGGGCTCTTGGCCGACCGGATCTCGAATCCCAGACCCCAGTCGTTGGGACGCTGTGAGCCGTATCCGGGCAGGATTCCGTCCAGTCCGGGGAATTGCACCGAAGTGGCGTCTGCGAACGTCTGAGGCGAAATGAGCGCCGGGCGGAACAGTTCGGTGGCGAAGCGGCCGAGATCTCCCGTCGACGCCTGCGCTCCGTGGCCTGCGGGCCCGACCAGAGCGGACGCCGTCATCGACAGCGGAGCGAACACGGATTCCGCCACGTAGTCGGCGAAGTCGATCGACGTCTCGGCGGTGAGGAAGTCGGCGAGCACCTCGTAGCCGGCACTCGAGTAGATCCGCTTGCGCCCCGGTGTCGTCTGCACCCGGTTCGCGTCGAAGGCGAGGCCCGACGCGTGTGCCAGAAGATGACGCACCGTCGAGCCCTCCGGGCCTGCGGGCTGGTCGAGTTCGACGGCCCCCTCCTCGGTGGCCACCAGGACTGCGTACGCGCAGAGCAGTTTGGTCACCGAGGCCAGCGGGAAGACGCGCTGCTGGTCGCCGTACTCGCCGATCACCCCTTCGTCTCGCGACAGGACCACCGCCGCAGCGTTGTCCACGGGCCATCGGGCGATCTGATCGAGACTCTGCACCCGGTCAGACTACGAGAGCCGCACCAAGCAACTGCGGCGAGCCGTCACCAGTCGGCTTCGGTGTACCGGATGACGCCGCGAATGTTCTTGCCGTCGAGCATGTCCTGGTACCCGTCGTTGACGCCTTCGAGGCTGTAGGTGCGGGTGATCATGTCGTCGAGATTCAGCTGCCCCGACTTGTACATGGCCAGCAGGTTCGGGATCTCGACCCGGGCGTTGCCGCCGCCGAAGATGGTGCCCTTCAAATCCTTCTGCAGCATCGAGAAGAGGAACAGGTTCAGCTTGACGTCCATGTCGGTCATCGCGCCCATCGCGGTGACGACGCACGTGCCGAATTTGCTGGTGAGCAGCAGGGCTTCCTCGACGTATTCGCCGCGCATCTCCCCGACCGTGATGATCGTCTTCTGCGCCATCAGCCCGTTGGTGAGCGCGATGATCGGTTCGATCGCGGCTGCGGCGCTCTCGAACGCGTGGGTGGCCCCGAACTTCAGCGCCTGTTCCCGCTTCCACGGCACCGGGTCGATGGCGAAGATCTGACGGGCCCCGGACGCCACCGCGCCCTGCAGTGCGCTCATGCCGACGCCGCCGACACCCATGATGACGACGGATTCGCCCGGCTTCACCTCTGCCATTCGCGTCGCCGACCCCCACCCGGTGGGGACGCCGCAGCCGACGAGGGCGGCGACGTCGAAGGGAATGTCCTTGTCGATCTTCACGACCGACGTCTCGTGCACGACCATGTAGGGGGAGAACGTCCCGAGCAGGCACATGGGGATGACGTTCTCGCCGCGCGCGTGGATGCGGAACGTGCCGTCGCTGATCGCGAGCCCGCTCAGGAGCCCCATGCCGAGGTCGCAGAGATTCTGATGTCCCGCCGAGCACGCCGGACAGCGTCCGCAGGCGGGTACGAAGGAGAGCACCACGTGGTCGCCGACCTCGAGGTCCTTCACCCCCGGCCCCAGTTTGGTGATGACGCCGGACCCTTCGTGGCCGCCCATCACGGGGAAGGACGCCATGGGCATCGAACCGGTGACGATGTGGTGGTCGGAGTGGCACATTCCGGCGGCTTCCATGCGAATCTGCACCTCGCCCGCAACCGGATCGCCGATCTCGATCTCCTCGACGGACCACGGCTCGTTCAGGCCCCACAGGATCGCACCCTTGGTCTTCATGTGACTCCCAACCCTTCGTTCATGTCTGCGCATCTGCTGATGTGACGATAGACACAAACGAGCCGAATTGGAACACGTTCTACCGAATCGGGTCCGGGAATCCGAAACTGTTACCCCGACACGTCGTGGAGGTGATGGATCGGGTCGTGGACGAAACACCTGGCGAGCGTCTCCACCGTGAACGAGGCGCCGTCGCTGCGCCGCCCGGTCCGCGACCGGAGTTCCGGTGGGACGGCCTCGAAGCCGTCCGCCACCGCGGCGCCTGCCGCACGCAGTTCGGCGTCCACGACGGCCGGATCCTGCTCGTTGTAGCGCTCGGCGATCGCGGTCTCGTCCTGGTCCCAGTTCGGGAACAGGGGGTCCGTCTGCTCGAGGATGAGGCGGAGCCGGGCGTCGAAGATCCGGAACACGTCGCGAACGTGCGCCGCGTACTCGAGGGCCGACCACGTCTGCTCGTCCGGCCGGACCGTCACGTCGGGCCGGGTGAGGACCGGCGACCAGGCGTCCGCGTTCGCCCGGACCAGGGCGGGAATGTCCTCGTACCGGGTTGCCGCCGAGTCGAACCCGCAGTCGGGGCACGCCCGGTCGAGGACCCACGTCCAGTTCTTCGTGTCGGGGGTGATCGCCATGCCGGTCATCGTAGAGCGCCCGGCGAATGTCGCTCGCTCAGAGTTTGTACCCGATCGTCCGCAGCAACGCCTTGCGGTCGGCGACGTCGGCGCTGGTCTCCACACCGGCAGGCGGTTGCCCGTCGATCACGCCGGCGATGCCCCGGCCGAGTTCCGTCTCGGCCACGATGATTTCGACGGGGTTGGCGGTGGCGCAGAAGATGCCGCACACCTCCGGCACCCGCTTCAGCGTGTTCAGGACGTTGACCGGGTAGCCGTCCTCCAGAAACACGAAGAACGAGTGGCCCGCGCCGACGGCGACGGCGTTGCGGGTGGCCAACTCGACGAGACGGTCGTCGTTGCCGGAGCAGCGTACGAGGCGGGGGCCCGACGCCTCGCAGAACGCGATACCGAACCGGAGGTGCGGGCTCACCCCCACCAGCGCCTCGTGCACGTCCTCGACGGTCTTGATGAAGTGGGACTGCCCGACGATCACGTTCATGTCGTCGGGCTTGTCGATCGCCACGATCTGCAGGTCCACGATGGCCTCCTCGGGTGACTTTCAGTCTGCCCCGTGCCGGCACCGAGAACAACGACGCGGCACGTGCTGCGCCCTCGGTCAGGCGCCGATGTGGCCGGCGAATGTCGACCGGCCGGGGCCGGCAAGGTCGCCGAGTGCGTCACGGCGCCCGGCCATCGCCATCAGCAGCGCTTCGCCGCTTCCACTCACCTGCGGTCCCCGGCCGTAGGACCAGTCGAGATCTGTCGCCACCAGCTTCACCCCGCGCGCTCGCCAGGCGCCGCGGATCAGCGGAGCGAACCGTGCGAAGTCCAGCGCCACTCGCAGCCGCCGCGGAGGGATGGTCCGGGGAATCTCGAGGGGCCGCCGGATGTCCTGTTGATGGATCATGCCGTCGACGAGGGCGATCCTCCCACCGAAACCGGCAGGCAGACCGCTGGGTTCGGCGTGAACGCGCATCAACTCGAGCAGCTGCTCGGGGGTGCGGTCCGCGAGGTCGGCGACCCCGAGTTCGTTGACCCGGTCCTGCAGGAACCAGCCCTCCGCGAACCGTGCAACCAGACTGCGAAAGTCGAGCTCGTCGTAGCTGATCACGTGCGCGACCACGTCCCGGACCCGCCACCGCTCGCACAGGCTCGGCGACTCCCACTGCTGCGGGGACAGCCCTGCGAGCAGTTCGGCGAATTCTTCCCGTTCCTCGCGCGCCAACTCCATGGTCTTCACACTGCCCGCATCCGGGCCCACTCGAGAAGACCGGACCGACCGGGGAAGTGGGTGGGGCGGGCGGGGCTCGAACCCGCGACCAATGGATTATGAGTCCACGGCTCTAACCGACTGAGCTACCGCCCCATCACCGCACCACTCGCATCGCGGCCTGCCGATGTTACCGTGTGCCCGCGGCGGGCGCGTAGCCGGGACGAGCCCGTCCCGACAGCGCTTTTCGTGGTCGACGCCTACTCGTCCCGGGCATCGCGGCGTTTGTCGTCGCTCGCGTGTTCGGGTTGTTCGACCGACGTGGCCGACGCCGGTCCGTCGGCGACGAGTTCGTACCGTCGCCCGTACGTTTCGACGAGGGCCTGGATCGCCGCGACCACCGGGACCGACACCAGCGCGCCGACCGCACCGAACAGGGAGGCGCCCACGATCACCGATCCGAACGCGACGGCGGGGTGGATCGAGACCGTCGCGGACGTGATGCGCGGGTGCAGCACGTAGTTCTCGATCTGCTGGTAGACGGTGCCGAACACGATCACCCACACGCCGTCCATGGGCCGGGACGCCGCGGCGATGATCGCGGGGAGGGCGATCGCGAGGTAGGTGCCCAGGGTGGGGACGAACTGCGAGACGATGCCGGTCCACAGTGCCAGCGGCAGCCAGTAGGGCACGCCGATCACCACGAGGAAGATGCCGGTGGCGACCGAGCTGATGGCGGCGAGGATGAGCCGCGACACGACGTAGCCGCCTGCTTTCTCGACCGAGATCTCCCAGACCACCGAGATGACCCGCTGCTGCCGCGCCGGAAACCAGCTCGAGATGGTGCGGCGAAGGGCCGGTCCCTGCGCGGACATGTAGAACACGAACAGCAGCAGCGTCAGCATCTGGAACACGACGCCGAGCAACGAGGACAACACGCCCAGCACTCCGGGCGTGAAGCGCTCGGCGAGGTCCCGGACGGTCTCGGGGGTGAGGTGGATCAGATCCTCGCCGGTCGCGAAGTCGGTGTCGAACACACGATTGGACCAGTCGGTGACGGAGGACAGTGCGCCCGGCAGCGCCTTGAGGAGCTGGGCGAGCTGCTGGGCGAGCAGTGTCCCGAACAGCGCCAGGAATGCGATCGCGAAGACGAACAGTGCCAGCAGCACGAATCCGGTGGCGAGGCCGCGCCGCAGTCCCCGGCGCGCGAGCCAGTCGACGACCGGTTCGAGGGTGATGCTGAACAGCCACGCCAGAAACAGCAGCCCCAGGAATCCGCGCAGGTTGACGAACAGCCACCCCGACAACTGGTAGGCGGCGACGGCCAGCAGGACGTACAGAATCGAGGGCAGCAACCACCGCGGGGCGTCGCTCGTGCCGAAACGCCCGCCCGGCCGCGTCGGTGCCGTCTCGCCGCCGTCCTCGCCCTCGCTCATCGCACACCCCGCGATCGCTTGCTACCGATACAGCGGGAATGTACTCGCCCGGGACGCACACCGATCCGAATTGGCCGCGCCCAGCAGAAAACCCCGCCCGGACGAACCGGACGGGGTTTCGGTGCTCCCCCGGCTGGACTCGAACCAGCAACCGTCCGATTAACAGTCGGAAGCTCTGCCAATTGAGCTACAGGGGATTATTCTGCTGTGCTTCGCCGTTCCCGGCGATGCGAGAGAAACTGTAGCGCATAGCCCCACCCCAGTACCAAATCGCCTGCCTGTCGATGCATCAGGCAGGATGGGGACGGTCGTTGTGCGTCGGGAGGAAGCGGGAATGATGCGGTTGTTGATCGGTATCGCTGCTGGGTACGTGCTGGGTACGCGAGCAGGACGTGCGCGCTACGAACAGATCAGCCGGGCCACCAAGGCCGTGGCCACCAGCCCGGCCACGAAGAAGGTGTTGCAGATGTCACGACAGAAGCTGTCCGACTCGCTGAACACCCAGCCGAAGCTCGAACCGATGAAGCCGCTCGACGAGGACACGACCATCCTCGTTCCCCAGGACCAGCTCAAGAAGAAATAGCCGACGGCGGCCCGTTCAGCCGGCCATGCCGTCCCGGTTGGTGTCGCCGATCGCCTGATCGAGCAGGCTCCGGCGGTACTGCTCCAAGGCGACGAGGTCGCCGAGCAGCGAGTGGAACTCGTCCGACGCCGTCGCCGGTGAGATGCGCTGCAACTTGGACTTCAGTTCCGCCACCTGCTCCCCCACCCACACCTCCTGCAGGCGTGCGATGACGCCGGAGATGTATCGCGGGACGGTGTCCTCCTCGGCGGGCAACGGTTCGACGGCGAGTTCCGACACGAGAGACGCCGCGGTGACGTCCTCGACTCCCCGGCTGACCGCGTCGACCCACTCGCCGCCGCCGAGGCCCGCGCTGGCGCCGCCCGCCGCGATCATCGACTCGCGGATCACGACGTACGTCGGGTGCGTGAACGTCTCCACCGGCAGCGAGTCGAAGACGGTGCCGGCGATGGCCGGGTACTGCAACGCACCCTTGAGCGCTTCGCGCTGCGCCCACAGCGTCGGGTCGTTCGGGCGGGGCCGGGACAGGCCGACGGGCAACTGCGGGGCGTCCTGGTTCTCGTCCCGGGCCGCCTTCTTCTTGGGAGGCGCGGGCACCGACCCGCGGGTGGACGCCCGCTTACGCGCCTCGTCGCGCACCCGTTGCCGGACCGCGGCGATGTCGTCCCAGCCCACCCAGCCGGACAGCTGGACGGCGTAGCTGTCCCGCAGCGTCGCTTCCTTGATCTGGGCGACCACCGGCACCGTGCGGCGCAGCGCCTCGACCCGGCCCTCCGCGGTCTCGAGGTCGTGTTCGGTGAGGATCGACTTGACCACGAACTCGAACATCGGCGTGCGACGCGCCACCAGGTCGCGGACGGCCGCGTCACCGGACTTCTGCCGCAGCTCGCAGGGGTCCATGCCCTCGGGCGCGACGGCGACGAACGTCTGCCCGGCCATCTTCTGGTCGCCCTCGAACGCCTTCATCGCCGCGGCCTGGCCTGCGGCGTCCCCGTCGAACGTGTAGATGATCTCGCCGCGAAAATAGCTGTCGTCCATCAGCAGTCGCCGCAACATCGACAGGTGGTCCTCACCGAACGCGGTGCCGCAGGCGGCGACGGCGGTCTTGACCCCGGCCAGGTGCATCGCCATGACGTCGGTGTATCCCTCGACCACCACGGCCTGATGCCCCTTGGCGATCTCCCGCTTGGCGAGGTCGAGCCCGAACAGCACCTGAGACTTCTTGTACAGCATGGTTTCCGGCGTGTTGACGTACTTGCCGGGCATGGTGTCGTCGTCGAACAGTTTGCGGGCGCCGAAACCGATGACGTCGCCGGACAGGTTCCGGATGGGCCAGAGCAGACGGCGGTGGAAGCGGTCGATGTGACCGCGCCGCCCCGCCTTCGACAGGCCCGCGGCCTCGAGTTCCTTGACGTCGAAACCCTTGCCCAGCAGATGCTTCGTGAGGATGTCCCAGCCGTCGGGCGCATACCCGCACCCGAACTGCTGCGCGGCCTGGGCGTCGAAGTTCCGTTCCGTCAGGTAGTCGCGGGCGGCCTGCGCGTCGGGTTCCTGCAGACGCGCCGAGTAGAACTCCTGCGCCGCCGCGTTCGCCGCGACCAGGCGGGCGCGGGTGCCGCGGTCGCGTTGCACCGACGTGCCGCCGCCCTCGTACGAGATGGTGTAGTTCAGCCGGTCGGCCAGTTGCTCGACGGCCTCGACGAAACTGATGTGGTCGATCTTCTGGAGGAACGAGTAGACGTCGCCGCCCTCGCCGCACCCGAAGCAGTGGAAGTGGCCGTGGTTGGGCCGCACGTGGAACGACGGCGACTTCTCGTCGTGGAACGGGCACAGCCCCTTCATGGAGTCGCCGCCCGCGCGCTTGAGGGAGACGTACTCCCCCACGATGTCCTCGATCCGTGTGCGCTCGCGAATGGCCGCAACGTCACGATCAGGGATTCTGCCAGCCACGCCCGACAGTCTAGGCGCTCTCCCGGAGCCCGGAATTCCGCCTCGGAATCAGCAGTTCGAGGGGGCGGGTATCCCGGCGAATCGGTCGCCGAGGTAGCCGAAGGCGGGGCCGGCGCCGAGCATGGTGGCGGTGCCGTGGTCGGCGCCCGGAATCACGTCGAACTGCACCCGCGCACCCTGTGAGCAGTACCGGGCGACGGTGTTCTGCACCGGTCCGATGGCGACGAGGGGGTCCGCGCTGCCGTGCCAGACGAACATCGGCGTCCGCGGAACTCCCGGATACAGTTCGACGCTGTTCTCGTCCATCACGGCGCGCCCGGACGGGTCGGCGAGGATCCCCGGACCGTTGGTCAGGTCGGGCAGCGACTTGCCTGCCCCGGCGCCGAGGATCGAATCGGTGCACATGTTGCTCATCTGCGCGCGCAGGGCGAGACCCTCGTCGTTGAGACCGTCGCCGAGCGGGGAGCGTGTCGGGTATTCGCGCTCGAGCCCGATGGCGGCCGCGAATCCGAGGCCGAACGCCTGCGAGCGGGTGCCGCCGAGGCGGTCGGCCAGTTCGCCGATGTTGACCGGGGTACCGCCCTCGGCGGCGCCCACGATGTTCAGTTCCGGGGCGTAGGTGGGGGCGAGCGCCGCAGCCCAGTTGGTCGCCATGGCGCCACCCGAGTACCCGGCGAGCCCGACCGGACTGCTGCCGAGCCCGGCCTCGGGGAGTCGCTGCGCGGCGCGGACGCCGTCGAGGACGAGCCGGCCGCCGAGTTTCGCCGCCCCGTATGCGCTGGTGGGACCGAGGTGGTCGGGTACGGCGACCGCCCATCCCCGCGCGAGCAGGGCGTTGACGGCCGGGGCCTCCTGGAGTCCGCCGGCGAACAGCTGATGCGACGGTGCGCACTCGAGCCCGAGCGCGTTGACGAACGGCTGATACGACACCAGCGGGCGGTTCGCGGGGGTGCCGCGGGGCACCAGCACCGTGGTGACGGCGGCGATGGGCGCGCCCGCGGAGTTGGTCGACTTGTACTTGACCTGCCAGGCGTCGGCGGCGGGGAAACCGGTGGCGGCGACCGGGCGGCTCGCCAGCACGTCCCCGTCGGCGCGTGCCCCGACGTCGGCGGGCGCACCGTAGAACGGGTCGGGGTCCGCGAACGGGTATGCGGGCGCGGCCTGCGCCGCGGGTGGGGCCAGCAGGGCGGCACCGACCGCCACCGCCAGCGCTGCGGACGTCGAACCGATGATCTTGCGCACTGCAGACTTCATCCGGTCTCCCTGACCCTCGGGTGTGCTGCACGTAGGGGGTGCAAGCTGTCTGAGTCCTATTCGTAGCACCGCGGCGGGCGGATTGGTCCGACTTCGGTGTCCGTCAGCCCCAGCTCGCCTGGGCCCCGAGACTGGACTTGTCGACGCGTTCGAGCCTGCTCTCGGTGTAGGACGCGATCTGGTCGACGACGACCCGGACCCGTGCGGGGTCGTCGGCCGCCGCATGCCACGCGGGTACGAGGATCGGGTCGAGGCCGTCGGGTGCGGTCGCGAGCAGCCATTCGGCGACGCGGTGCACGCGGTCCCGCTGCCGTTCCTGCCGCGCGCGGTGTCCGGCATCGGACATCACGAAGTTCAGTGCGAACGTCTTGAGTAGCGCCACCTCGGACGCGACCACCGGCGGGACCACCAGATCGGCGTCGTACCGGGCGACCGGCTTCTCGCCGTGGACGTCGCGGGTCCCGATGATCGCGGCGGTCGCGAACCGGCCCACCAGTTCGCTGGTGAGGTTCTTCAACGCGACCGAACTGGTGAGCGTGCCGTCGTAGCTGCCCACGCCGACGACGACCGGCAGGAGGCTCAGCCGTTGCGCGGCCTCCACGAGTTCCTCGACGTCGAGTCCCGCGAACTCCGCGGCGCCGAACTCGGCGAGCGCCCGCTGGTCGACCGGATCGGCGAGCGAACGCAGGTCGATGCGCCCGTCGATCACCCCGTCCTCGACGTCGTGCACGGAGTAGGCGACGTCGTCGGCCCAGTCCATGACCTGCGCCTCGAGACACTGGTGACCGTCCGGGGCGCCCTCACGGATCCACGCGAGCACCTCGGCGT
This sequence comes from Rhodococcus sp. NPDC057014, assembly GCF_042673295.1. Classification (NCBI taxonomy): domain Bacteria; kingdom Bacillati; phylum Actinomycetota; class Actinomycetes; order Mycobacteriales; family Nocardiaceae; genus Rhodococcus; species Rhodococcus sp. NPDC057014. The sequence continues at coordinate 13,451 of NZ_JBHUSF010000121.1, read as the reverse complement.
CGTCGTCGTAGGCCCCGAACTTGGCGCCCGGCCGCGGCCGGGTCCACGGATACTTGATCGCCGCGTCCAGCGACGCCCGGGTCAGGTTGAGCCCGGCGCTGCGCCCGTCGGGGTAGAGGACCTTCGGTTCGAGGTTCGTCAGGATGCGCAGATTCTGGGCGTTGCCCTCGAACCCGCCGCAGCTTTCCGCGACCTCGTCGAGGGCCTTCTCCCCGTTGTGGCCGTACGGCGGGTGGCCGATGTCGTGCGCGAGGCCGGCGAGGTCGACCAGATCGGGATCGCAGCCGAGACCGTCGGCGATGCCACGGCCGATCTGCGCCACCTCGATCGAGTGCGTCAACCGCGTCCGCGGGGTGTCCCCGTCCCGGGGGCCCACCACCTGGGTCTTGTCGGCGAGCCTGCGCAGCGCCGCCGAGTGCTGAACCCGGGCACGGTCGCGGGAGAACACGGATCGGTGCTGGGCGGCCGCGATCTGGCTGCCCGGGATCCCCGCCCGTTTCGGTGCCTCGCGGACCCGCCGGGCGACGTCGTGCGCGGAGTACACCTCGCCGAGGGGTGTCGTGTGTGGTGTCATCGCAACGCCTACTGTCCCGCCGTGTAGGGGAAGTCGGCCGAGAAGTGCGTGAGCTGATACCAGATCAACGCCCCTGTCTCCCGGGCGATTCCGTGCAACTGCGATTCGCGGGTGAACACGGCGGGCCCCTGCCGGGTGGGCGCCGTCCAGGCCTCGAGGCCGGCGTCGCGGGCCATCGTCCGGGTCCGCAGCGAATGCCACGGGTCGCTGACGAGGACCGCCGAATCGATGCCCTGCGCACCCATCGCCTCACTCACCGCCTCGATGCTGAGGAGGGTGTCGGACCCCTCCTCGACGGCGGTGATGCTGTCGGCGGGGACACCGCGCGAGATCAGGTAGTTCTTCCCGGACGCGGCCTCGGTGTACTCGTCGCCCTCCTGCTTCCCGCCGACCGTGATGACCTCCGGGGCCACCCCGCGCTCGTACAGCTTGTACGCCTGCTCGAGCCGGGCCTCGAACACGGACGACGGGGTTCCCGAGTACTGGGCGGCGCCGAGCACCACGATCGCGTCGGCCGTCGACGTGTCGTCGATCCGCGCGACCTGCCACACCCGGACCGCGGTGCCGAGCACCAGGGCCGCCGCGAGGAGAACGACACCGGCGACGATCCGGCGGGTCCACCGGGCCAGCGTGCCTGCGAACCCCGGGCGCGCGGGACGGCGCGGGAGGTCGTGGCGTTCACGGCTGGGTGCAGAATTCACTCCCTGATTCTGCCAGCTGTCGCCGAACTGTCCCGATGACGACTCGCCACACCCGATAGATTTGCTGCCATGCCACTCGCACCGCGCCTCGAGCAGACGCCGTCGTCCCGCCCCCGACTCCCTTTCCCCGGCGCCCGGCGGTTCGCCGCCCTCGGCGCCGTCTCCGCGCTCCTGACGCTCGTGGCGATCCTGTTCTTCCCCGCGGTCGCGTCGGCGGACGCACCGTTCCGTCTGCCCGGTCAGATCACGGACACCGTCGGGGTGCTCGACGCGGACCAGCAGAGCGACGTCCAGGCCGCGATCGATCAGCTCTACGACGAGCACAAGGTGCGGCTGTGGGTGGTCTACGTTCCCGACTTCAACGGCCTGGGCGCAGGCCCGTGGGCGGATCAGACGGCGCAGGCGTCGTCCCTCGGCGATCGCGACGCACTGCTCGCGGTCGCGACGGTCGACCGTGAGTACGCTCTCATCGCACCGGACGGTCTGTCCGAGATCACCAGCGACGAAGCGGAGTCGATCCGGGTGGACGCGGTGGAACCCGCCCTGCGCGAGGAGGACTGGGCCGGCGGCGCGATCGCCGCGGCGGGCGGGCTCGGTGACGCGATGAGCCCGGGCGGCGGAATGTCGGTGCGCACGCTGCTGATCGGCGGGGGTGTGGTCGTCGTGGGTGTGGGCGGGGTCGTGCTGTACTCGCGGAAGAGGAAGCACGACCGTTCCCGGGCGGGCGTCGAGGCGGCGCGCAGCATCAGCCCCGAGGACACGGCCGCGCTGACGGCGCTGCCGTTGCCGACCCTCGACGAACGCGCCAAGGAGGTGCTCGTCGAGACGGACGACGCGCTGCGCACGAGCCAGGAGGAACTCGAACTGGCCCGCGGCGAATTCGGCGAGCAGGCCACCGCCGCGTTCACGGCGGCGTTCGACACGGCGAAGTCCACCCTCGCGGCGGCGTTCACCGTGCGTCAGCGCCTCGACGACGCGATCCCCGAGACCCCGCAGCAGCAGCGGGAGATGCTCATCGACATCATCACGTCGTGCGGGCGCGCCGACCGCGAACTCAACGAGAGGGTCCAGGAGTTCGACGGGCTGCGGGACCTGCTGATCAACGCCCCCGACCGGCTCGACGCGCTCACCCGCGACATGGTGGCGCTGACGGTGCGCATCCCCGACTCCACGCACACCCTCGCCACCCTGCAGACCGAATTCCCCGCCGCCGCACTCGCTTCCGTCGCCCACAACGTGACGATGGCGGAGGAGCGGCTCGCGTACGCCGAGAAGGCCGTGGGCGAGGGCCGGGAGGCCGTCGCCCTGCCACCGGGGAAGCAGGGACCGGCGGTACCGGCGATCCGCGGCGCCGAGGGGGCCCTCGAACAGGCCCGGATCCTGCTCGACGCCGTCGATCACGCCGCGGAGGACATCCGGCACGCCATCGCCACGCTGCCCGCCGCGATCACCGACGTGGAGGCGGGGATCGCGACCGCGGCCCAGTTCACCGAGCAGGGTGGGGACCGGCTCACGGCGGCACGCACCGCGGCCGAGGCCGCACTGTCGACGGCCCGCACGGCCGCGGACACCGACCCGCTCGGCAGCTTCACCCAGATCGTGAAGGCCGACGCGGAACTCGACGCCGTCCTCGCCGAGGCGCAGGAATCGCGGCAGCAGGCCGAGCGTGCGCAGCAGCGCCTGGAGCAGGACCTCGTGGCCGCGCAGTCGCAGGTCACGGCGGCATCGGACTTCATCGGCACCCGCCGCGGCGCGGTGGGAGCGGAGGCCAGGACCCGCCTGACCGAGGCGCAGCGGCACCTGGCGGGGGCCCAGCAGTTGCGCACCACCGACGCCTCCCGCGCGCTGCAGCACGCCCAGGCCGCCGCGGGCCTGGCCGCCGACGCGCTGCGGCTGGCGCAGAACGACGTGAGCCGCTGGGAGTCCCGTCAGCGCCCCGGGCCCGGTGGCGGTGGCGGGAATGCCACCGGCGCGATCCTCGGGGGCATCCTGATCGACAGCATCCTGCGGGGCGGATTCAGCGGCGGCGGCAACTGGGGTAGCCGCGGCTCCGGCGGCGGGCGCGGCAGCGGTCCCCGTTCGTTCGGCGGGCCGAGCAGTTCGGGCCGGATCAGCGGGGGCGGCCGATTCTGACGTCACCCCGAACGTTCGTCGCATTCGCCTGCGTCGCGGCCACCTGCTGCGGCGTCCTGTCGGGCTGCGCGGGCGGGCGAGGCGCCGAGGACGAGCCGGCGATCCCGCTGTCGGCGGAGGCGTACCGCAGCCGCGAGGACGACGCGGCGGGCGGGCGGATTCACGTGCGGATAGCCAATACCGGCGATGTGCCCGTCTCCGTAACGTCGGTGGCGCTGGACAGCCCGGGCTTCGCGGCGGCGCCCGAGACCCTGCGCGAGGTCGAACTCGGCCCCGGCAACCGGATCGACGTCGAAGCCGAGTACGGCGCGGTGCGCTGCGACACACGGCCGGAACCGGCGTACGCCGTGATCGGACTCGCCGACCGGAACGGCTCGCCCGTGCGGGTGCCGCTCGCCGCCCCGTACGACGTCCTCGGCCGCATCCACGACGGAGACTGCGCCGCAGAGGATCTGGCGCGGGCGGTCCCGGTGACCCTGATCCCGGCGGCGGCTCCGCCCGAACCGGCCGCGCCCCTCCCGGCCCGGCTCGTCGTGAGCCGGGGAACGGCGACGGGCGACGTCCGGGTCGACGAGATCGGCGGCAGCGTCCTGTATGCGTTGCACGGGGCGCTGCCCGCCACCATGCGGGCGGACGAGGACCGGCTCAGCATCGACATCACGATCGACGCGGCACGCTGCGATCCGCACGCGCTCGCGGAAGCGAAGAAGCCCTTCGTCTTTCCGCTGTGGATCGCGGTCGGCTCCTCGGCACCGGAATACTCCCGTATCCCGGTGTCCGAGGAGAACCGCCGAATCCTGACGAACTACCTGACCACCACCTGCGACGCGCGCAGGTGACGGCGGATCAGGAACCGATGAGGCGCTGCGCCAGGTAGCCCTCGACCTGGTCGAGCGCGACCCGCTCCTGGGCCATGGAGTCGCGCTCGCGCACCGTCACGGCGTGATCCTCGAGGGTGTCGAAGTCCACGGTGATGCAGAACGGCGTGCCGATCTCGTCCTGACGGCGGTACCGGCGGCCGATCGCGCCGGCGTCGTCGAACTCGACGTTCCAGTGCTGACGGAGCGTCGCGGCGAGGTCCTTGGCCTTCGGCGTCAGGTCCGCGTTGCGCGACAGCGGCAGCACCGCGGCCTTCACCGGGGCGAGACGGCGGTCCAGGCGCAGCACGGTGCGCTTGTCGACGCCGCCCTTCGCGTTCGGCGCCTCGTCCTCGGTGTACGCGTCGACGAGGAACGCCATCAGCGAACGCGTGAGACCGGCTGCCGGCTCGATGACGTACGGCGTGTACCGCTCACCGGAGGCCTGGTCGTAGTAGTTGAGGTCGGTGCCCGAGTGCTTCGAATGGGTCGACAGGTCGAAGTCGGTGCGGTTGGCGACACCCTCGAGCTCGCCCCATTCGCTGCCCTGGAAGTGGAAGCGGTACTCGATGTCGACGGTGCGCTTCGAGTAGTGGGACAGCTTGTCCTGCGCGTGCTCGTACAGCCGCAGGTTGTCCTTGTTGATGCCGAGCCCGGTGTACCAGTCCATGCGGTAGTCGATCCAGTACTGGTGCCATTCTTCGTCCTCGCCGGGCTTGACGAAGAATTCCATCTCCATCTGCTCGAATTCGCGAGTGCGGAAGATGAAGTTGCCGGGGGTGATCTCGTTGCGGAAGCTCTTGCCGATCTGGCCGATGCCGAACGGCGGCTTCTTCCGCGACGTGGTGAGCACGTTCGCGAAGTTCACGAAGATGCCCTGCGCGGTCTCCGGGCGGAGGTAGTGCATGCCCTCTTCGCTCTCGACCGGGCCGAGGTACGTCTTGAGCATCATGTTGAAGTCGCGGGGTTCGGTCCACTGACCGACCGTGCCGCAGTCGGGGCAGCCGACGACGTCCATGGGGACGTCGTCCGGGTTGTCGAGGCCCTTCTTCTCGGCGTACGCCTCCTGCAGGTGGTCCTGACGGTGACGCTTGTGACAGTTCAGGCACTCGACAAGCGGATCGTTGAACACGCCGACGTGGCCCGACGCCACCCACACCTCGCGCGGCAGGATCACCGAGGAATCGAGGCCGACGACGTCCTCGCGGCTGGTGACCATGTTGCGCCACCACTGCTTCTTGATGTTCTCCTTGAGCTCGACGCCCAAGGGGCCGTAGTCCCAGGCCGACTTCGTGCCTCCGTAGATCTCACCGCACGGGTAGACCAGGCCACGACGCTTGGCGAGATTGACGACGGTTTCGACTTTGGACTTCGGTGCCACTCGGGTGCTCTCCATCTGGGTAATAGATGCATGGTTCACGTGCGCTTTTCGGATCCCAGCCTATCTGCCCGATCGTGGTCGGTTCACCCCGCCGGTTGACATGCGTATTCGTGCATATCAAAATGGAATCGATTTGCAATAAGATGGGGTGTTCCTCCCGGGGCGTGCGCGCCGTCTACACCGCCGACGGCCACGCGGCCACGGTCCCGTCCATTGTCCGGCACACCGAAGGAGATCACTGGTGAGCGTCGTCGATCCCGGGGATCTGCATCCGTTCGAGGCCACCCCGCATCCGTTCGAGGCCGCTCCCCCGGCTCCCGTGCCGTCGAAGGAGACGCTGACGGCGGCAGGCGACATCCTGCGCGCCCTCGCGGCCCCCGTCCGCATCGCGATCGTCCTCCAGCTCCGCGAATCGGAACGGTGCGTGCACGAACTCGTCGGGGCGCTCGGCGTCACCCAGCCACTGATCAGCCAGCATCTTCGCGTGCTCAAGGCCGCGGGCGTCGTGCGCGGCGAACGCACCGGACGCGAGGTCCTGTACCGCCTGGTGGACGACCACCTCGCCCACATCGTCGTGGACGCCGTCGCGCACGCCGAGGAAGGATGAACGCCTTGACCCAGAACACCGGCCAGCGCAAGCCCGTCGTCGTGGGAGTCCGCGCCACCAAGCAGCGCAGCGCCATCTCCGCACTCCTCGACGACATCGAGGAGTTCCGGTCGGCGCAGGAACTGCACGACGAACTGCGCAAGCGCGGCGAAGGCATCGGGCTGACCACCGTCTACCGCACCCTGCAGACGCTCGCCGACGCCGGCACCGTCGACGTCCTGCGCACCGACACCGGCGAATCGGTGTACCGGCGCTGCTCGTCCGGACACCACCACCACCTGGTCTGCCGCGCATGCGGTTACACCGTCGAGGTCGAAGGGCCGACCGTCGAGCAGTGGTCGCAGTCGATCGCCGACGCCCACGGTTTCTCCGACGTCAGCCACACCATCGAGATCTTCGGGCTGTGCAAGGACTGCAGCGCGCCGCGGTGAACGTCAGGGGATCAGACCCTGCCGGGCGGTGTCCGCGCCGCTCAGCACGAGCAGCAGCATCGTGGTCAGCGCCTCGTCCACGAGCCCGGCGGCGGGGAACGTGTACCGCAGGATGACGTCCGCGAGCCGTCCGTGACCGAACACCGCGATCGAACCGAACTGCAACGCGCCGTTGCGCTCCGCCACCTTCTTGTGCAGCGCGGCGCTGACCGGACGATCCCAGGCCAGCACGCACGTCATCGACAGCACGTCGAGGCCGTCGGTGAGGGTCATCGCACTGATCGAGCACAGCGCCCCGGCGTATTCGAAGCTCAGCGAGCCGTCCTCGGCCCGGGCGACGGTGGCGAAGTGCTCCAGTGCGTCCGCTGCCCGCCCGAGCAGTGCGGGCGCCCCGTCGACGGTCATTTCACCCCACCGAAACGGCGGTCACGCGACGCGTATTCGACGCACGCCGCCCACAGGTCACGGCGATCGAAATCGGGAAACAGCTTCTCCTGATACACCATCTCGGCGTAGGCCGACTGCCAGATCAGGAAGTTGGACGTGCGCTGCTCGCCGGACGGCCGGAGGAACAGGTCGACGTCCGGCATGTCCGGCTCGTCGAGGTAGCGGGCGACGGTCGCCTCGGTGATCTTCTCCGGGTCGAGCTGACCCGCCGCGACCCGCCTGCCGATCTCCTTCGCCGCGTCGGCGATCTCCGCGCGACCGCCGTAGTTGACGCACATGGTCAGGTTCATGACCGTGTTGTGCTTCGTCAGTTCCTCGGCGACCTCGAGTTCCTTGATGACGCTGCGCCACAGCTTGGGCCTGCGACCCGCCCACCGCACCCGCACCCCCATCTCGTGCATCTCGTCACGGCGACGACGGATCACGTCGCGGTTGAAGCCCATCAGGAAGCGCACCTCCTCGGGGCTGCGTTTCCAGTTCTCGGTGGAGAACGCGTACGCCGACAACCATTCGACGCCCATCTCGATGCACCCGCAGACGGCGTCCATCAACACGGCCTCGCCGCGTTCGTGGCCCGCGGTCCTGGGCAGTCCCCGCTCCTGCGCCCAACGGCCGTTGCCGTCCATCACCAGCGCGATGTGCCGGGGCACGAGTTCGGGTTGCAGGCCCGGCGGGCGGGCGCCCGAGGGATGCGGGTCCGGCGGCCGGATCTGGCGCTCGGCCCCGGAATCACGCGGGGCTTGAGGTTCGCGTCGTCGAATCACGGTCCCCATCCTGCCTGACCGAATCCTCCGCCCCTACCGCCGCATGCGGTCGTGCGCGTTCGATCAGCGGGAGAGTGCGGAGTTGCCGTTCGAGGTGCCACTGCAGATGCGCCGCGACCAGACCGCTGGCCTGCCCCCGCAGCGACTCGGGCACCTGCTCGGTGCTCGCCCAGTCGCCGCGGAACAGCGCGTCCATGAGGTCGAGGACACCCGGCGACGGGGTGGCGGCGCCCGGCGGTCGGCACTGGACGCACACCGCTCCCCCGGCGGCCACGTGGAATGCCCGGTGCGGCCCGGGTGCGCTGCACCGCGCACAGTCGTCGAGGGCGGGTGCCCACCCCGCGAAACCCATGGCCCGCAACAGGAAGGCGTCGAGGATCAGCTCGCACGGCCGGTGGTGTTCCGCGACCGCCCGCAGCGCCCCGACCGTCAGTCGGTGCAGTTGCAGCGCCGGGGCCCGCTCCTCGCCGGCGAGCCGCTCGGCGGTCTCGAGGATCGCGCATGCCGTGGTGTACCGCGAGTAGTCGTCGACGATGTCGGTCGCGAACGCGTCGACCGTCTGGACCTGGGTGACGATGTCGAGGTTGCGGCCCGGGTAGAGCTGCACGTCGATGTGCGCGAACGGCTCCAGCCGGGCGCCGAACTTGGATTTCGTGCGGCGCACTCCCTTGGCGACCGCGCGCACCAGACCGTGCTGCCGGGTGAGGAGTGTGACGATGCGGTCGGCCTCGCCCAGCTTGTGCTGGCGCAGGACCACCGCATTGTCTCGATACAACCTCACCGGTCCAGTCTCCCACGCCCGGGCGGCCACATTCCGCAGCCCGGGCCGCGGGGCCTGCGGGTCCGGGCAGGGCCGCCGAAGGTTACCCTAACTCGAGACCGCCCTCGACGAACGGAACACCGCAGTGGCAGCGCACGCCCCCTCACCGGAGCACACGATCACCTCTCTCGAGGAACTCGAGCAGGTCCTGGGCGTTCCGCACCCCTCGATCGCCAGCAAGCACACCGATCACACGATGCCCCTGATCCGCCGCTTCATCTCGGAGGCGCGGTTCTTCGTCCTCGCCACCGCCGACGCGAACGGCCACTGCGATTGCTCCCCGCGCGGAGACCTCACGTCGAAGACGCTGTTCCTCGACGACCGGACGCTGGTGATCCCGGACCGCCCGGGCAATCGGCGCGCCGACTCGTACCGCAACATCCTCGGGAACCCGCACGTCGGCGTCCTGTTCGTGGTGCCCGGGATCGACGAGGTGGTGCGCGTCAACGGCACCGCCACCCTGACCGTCGATCCCGAACTGCTGCAGTCGATGTCGATCAACGGCAAACCGGCCAACCTCGGGGTCGTCGTCCGGATCGACGAGGTCTACACGCACTGCGCCCGGGCGATACTCCGGTCACGGATGTGGGACCCGGAGTCGTGGCCCGACCCCGACGAGATCCCGTCGCTGCGGGAAATGCACGCCGAGCAGCACGAATTGGAACACGACCCGGCTACGCCCCGCAGGCAGGAGTACTACCGGACGCTGCTCTACTGAGCGTCACCGCAGCCGCTCGGACACCAGGGGTACGACGGTGTCCAGGGCGTAGTGCAGCGACAGCACCGAGTTGGTGGAGTACGCCTTGGAGACGGCCTGATCGTCGAACACGAGGTACCGTCCGTCGCGCACAGCGGGGATGGCCTGGAACAGCGGCCGGTTCGCGGCGTCGGCGGCGGGCCTGCCGATCGGGAAGACGACCACCATGTCGGCGTCCATCACGCCGAGATTCTCCTCCGACACCGGGACCGAGAACTTCACCGCCGGCTGCGCGTCCACCGCCGGGTTGCTGACGAATCCGAGCTTCTTCATGAACTGGAGCCGCTCGGTGTCCGCGGTGTAGGCGCCCCATCCCGTGCCCGAGTAGGCACCGACGGTGATCGTCTTCCCCGCGAATTCGGGGTGAGCCGCGGCGGCGTCCGCGAACCGCCGATCGATGTCGGCGAGCAGCGCTTTCCCCTGCTCCGGCACGCCGAGGGCGGTCGCGACCATCGACACCTGACTCTCGATCGGCGTCTTGTAGTTGTCAGCGCCTTCCGGCAGTGCGATCGTCGGGGCGATCTGCGACAGATGGCCGTAGCGTTCCTCGTCTCCGGCGCTCTTGGTGTCGAGGATGACGTCCGGTTCGAGCGCCGCGATCTGCTCGTACGACGGTTCGAGGGTTCCGATGATCGTCGGCGCCGTGGTGTACTTCCCCTTCGCCCACGGTCCGACGCCGTCGCCGCCGAACGCGACCCAGTCGCTGGCTCCGACGGGTTCGACACCGAGCGCCAGCGCGGTTTCGGCGTCACCCCAGCCGATCGCGAGCACCCGCTCCGGTTTCGACTCGACCGTGACGTCGCCGAACTTCGTGGCGACCACGGCCGGGAAGGCGCCGTCAGCGGCTCCCGCCGCCGGTTCCGATTCTTCCCCGCCGCCGCTCCCGCAGCCGGCGAGCGCCAGGACCAGCAGGGACACCGACACGAGACTTCTCATCCTCATAAGGCAAGGCTAACCAACACACTGGGCGGGGACCCGTCCGCCCCTCCCGCCGGGTGGGCCTCACACCTGGAACCGGTATCCCATCCCGGCCTCGGTGATGAGGTGACGCGGGTGCGACGGGTCGTCCTCGAGTTTGCGTCTCAGCTGCGCCAGATACACCCGCAGGTAATGGGTCTCGGTGGCGTATGCCGGACCCCACACCTCCCGCAGCAGTTCCTTCTGGCCCACCAGCTTGCCCTTGTTGCGCACCAGCATCTCGAGCATCCCCCATTCCGTCGGCGTCAGGTGCACCTCGGCCCCCGCCCGCCGCACCGTCTTCGCCGCCAGGTCGACCGTGAACGAATCCGTCTCCACCACAGGCTCGCCCGTGTCGACGGCCGTCGTCGCCCGGCGGGCCGCGGCCCGCACCCGGGCCAAAAACTCGTCCATCCCGAACGGCTTGATGACGTAGTCGTCGGCGCCCGCGTCGAGGGCTTCCACCTTGTCCGCGGAATCGGTGCGGGCCGACAGCACGATCACCGGCGCCGGGCACCATCCGCGCAGGCCCGCGAGCACCTCGGTGCCGTCCATGTCGGGCAACCCGAGGTCGAGCACGATCACGTCCGGCGGCCGCTCTGCCGCGGCGCGCAGTGCGGCGGCCCCGGACGCGGCCGTCACCACGTCGTATCCGCGCACACTGAGATTGATCCGCAGGGCGCGGAGAATCTGCGGTTCGTCGTCGACGACGAGGATTCTCGTCATGGGTGCTCCCCTCCCGCGCCTGCCAGTTCCACCACCATCGTCAGACCACCACCGGGGGTGTCGGTGGCGCTGATGGTGCCGCCCATCGCGTCGACGAATCCGCGGACGACGGAGAGCCCGAGCCCGACTCCCGTGGTGGTGTCGCGGTCCCCCAGCCGCTGGAACGGGGCGAACATCTCCTCCGCCCGCCCCCGTGGAATTCCCGGCCCCGTGTCGGCGACGGTGACGACGGCGCGGTCTCCCACCGCCGCGGCGCCGACCCGGATCACGGAGTCCTCACCGTAGCGGAGTGCGTTGTCGATCAGATTCGCGAGCACCCGCTCGAGCAGGCCCGAATCCGCCATTGCCGCGACCGTCCCGACGTCGACCTCCACCCGTTCGCGGGCCCGCGTCCCGGTCCGGCCGCCGATTCCCAGCCCCACCAGCGCCCGGTGCACCACCTCGTCCAGATACACGGGCCGCAGTGTCGGGGTCACCACTCCCGCCGCGAGGCGGGACGAGTCGAGCAGGTTGCCCACGAGTGAGGTCAGGACGTCGGCCGATTCCTCGATGGTCGCGAGCAGTTCGGCGGTGTCCTCCGGGGAGAAGTCGACGTCGTCGCTGCGCAGGCTGGATGCGGCGGCCTTGACCGCTGCCAGCGGGGTCCGGAGGTCGTGGCTGACGGCGGACAGCAGCGACCGCCGCAGCCGGTCGGCCTCGGCCAGCGCCTGAGCCTGCCCCGCCTCCTGCGCGAGTTCCGTCTGCCGGATCATCCCCACGGCCTGGTTCGCGACGGCGAGCAGCACGCGGCGGTCCCGTGCGCGCAGTTCGCTGCCGCGGAGGGCGAGCGCGTACTCCCCTTCCCCCACCTCGCAGACCGTGTCGGCATCGTCGACGCTCGCCGGTGGGTGCGGCCCGACGGAGCCGACGAGACCGCGGTCCCGGTGCAGGACGCTCACCGACTCCTGACCGTACGTCTCGCGCACCTTCTCGAGCAGCGCGCCGAGATCGGCCCCCCGCAGCACCGATCCGGCGAACAGTGCCAGCAACTCGGCCTCCTGCGACGCTCGCCGGGCCTCCCGCGAACGCTTGGCGGCCGCGTCGACCAGGACCGCGACGGCGACGGCCACCACGAGTAGCACGACCGTGGTGATGAAGTTGTCCGGCTCCGCGATGGTGAAGCTGTGCACCGGCGGAGTGAAGAAGTAGTTGAGGAACAGACCCGAGATCAGCGCGGAGAAGGCCGCGGGTGCGACACCGCCGAGCAGCGAGACGAGCAGCACCACGATGAAGAACAGTGCGCCCTCACCGCTCAATCCGAGCCAGCGGTCGACGGCGCTCATCACCAGGGTGGCCACCGACGGAACGAGGACCGCGGCGATCCAGGCGATCGCCGTGCGGGACCGCGATCCCACCGGCGAGAACCGCCTCGGCCGGTGGGATTCGCCGTGCGTGACCATGTGCACGTCGATCGACCCGGACTGTTGTACAACGGTCGCGCCGATGCCCTCGTCGAGGATCCGCGCCCACCTCGAGCGTCGCGACGTGCCCAGCACCAACTGGGTGGCGTTCGCCGTCCGGGCGAAGTCGAGGAGTGTGGTCGGGACGTCGTCGCCGACGACGCTGTGCAGGCTCGCCCCGATGCTCGCGGCGAGCGTCCGCACCTTCCCCATCTCCGGGGCCGACACGCCCGCCAGGCCGTCGCCGCGCACCACGTGCACGACGATCAGCTCGGCGCTGGACCTCGACGCGATCCGCCCTGCCCGCCGGACCAGTGTCTCCGATTCCGGTCCGCCCGTCACCGCGACGACCACCCGTTCCCGGGCCTCCCACGTGTCGGTGATCTTGTTCTCCGCACGATATTTCGCGAGTGCGGCGTCGACCTGGTCGGCGACCCACAGCAAAGCCAGTTCGCGCAGTGCGGTGAGGTTCCCTGTCCGGAAGTAGTTGCTCAGCGCGGCGTCGACCTTCTCCGCGGCGTAGATGTTGCCGTGGGACAGCCTGCGGCGCAGCGCCTCCGGCGTGATGTCGACCAGCTCCACCTGGGTGGCGGCGCGCACCACCTCGTCGGGGACCGTCTCCTGCTGCACCACCCCGGTGATCCGCTGGACCACGTCGCCCAGGCTTTCGAGGTGCTGGACGTTCAGCGTCGACAGGACGTCGATGCCGGCGCCGAGGAGGATCTCCACGTCCTGCCAGCGTTTCTCGTGGACACTGCCCGGCGTGTTCGTGTGCGCGAGTTCGTCCACGAGCACCAGTGCCGGCCTGCGGGCCAGCACCGCGTCGACATCCAGTTCCCGGCCGAGCGTGCCGCGGT
>NZ_JBHUSF010000120.1:0-23984 GCF_042673295.1 Rhodococcus sp. NPDC057014 | reverse complement strand
GTTACTTGGGGTTTTCGTCCTGCGGGTACACAACCCCGGAGGTGGTGGAGGCCCCCGCCGACGACTTCTCCTCGTCCCGCGTGGGCGGGGCCTCCGCCGGCCCTCGTGTTACGCGGCGGGGCTCCGCCGCAGCTCCGGGCGTGCCAGCGCCTCGGGAATCTTTCCGGTGTCGCGCTCGGTGAACACCGTTCCCGGCGGGACGATCTCGTCGATCTTGTCCAGCACTTCACCGGACAGCGGCACATCGACCGCTCCCAGGTAGCTGTCGAGGTGCTCGATGGTGCGTGGTCCGACGATCGCGGATGTCACATCGGGGTGGGCCAGCACGAACGCCAGCGACAGTTGGATCAGGCTGATGCCCAACTCCTCCGCCAGCACCGCGAGTGCGTCGGCGGCTGCGAGCTTGCGGGCGTTGGCGGGGGCGTCGATGTCGAAGCGGCCCTTGATCAGTTCGGCGCGGTACGACTCCGGCTGCGGGGCGCCGATCCGGTACTTCCCACTCAGCCAGCCCGCGGCGAGCGGACCGTAGGTGATCACGCCGAGACCGTACTTGTGGGCGATCGGCAGGGTTTCCCGTTCGATGCCGCGGATCAGCAGCGAGTACGGAACCTGCTCGCTCGACGACCGCTGCAGGTTCCGGGAGTCCGCCACCCACTGGGTCTCGACGAGTTCCGCCGGCGAGAACACGGAGGTTCCGTAGTAGCGAATCTTGCCCGCCCGAACCAGATCGTCGAGTGCTCCGACAGTTTCGCCGATCTCGGTGTGCGACTCGGGCCGGTGGACCTGGTACAGGTCCAGGTAGTCGGTGCCGAGGCGCCGAAGACTGCCCTCCACGGCCTCGGTGATCCATCGACGCGAATTGCCGCGATGCTGTGGATTGTCGTCGACGGCGTTGTGAAACTTGCTCGCCAGGAACACGTCGTCGCGGCGGCCCTTCAACGCCTTCCCGACGATCTCCTCGGATTCCCCGCGCGAATAGGTGTCTGCCGTGTCGACGACGTTGATGCCCGCGTCCAGCGCCCGGTGGATCACCCGGATGCCGTCCTCGTGCGTAGTCTTGCCGCGGGCCCCGAAGTTCATCGTGCCCAGCGTCAACGGGCTGACCTTCACACCCGTGCGTCCGAAGACGCGAAAGTCCTGCAGTGCCATCAGTGATCATCCTTTGCTGTGGTGGTGACGCGACGGCGAGTTGCCGCGTCGGTCAGTGACGGCGGAAGGTAGCCCTCGTCCGCCGGGCTGATCGTGACTCCGGGGGCGACGATCTCGTCGATACGGTCGAGGATGTCACTGCCCAGTCTCACGTCGACGGCGCCCAGCTGACTCTCGAGGTGCTCGAGGGTCCGCGGCCCGATGATGACGGAACTGACGGCGGGATGCTGGAGGACGAAGGCCAGGGAGAGGTGGATCAGCGACAGGCCCGCGTCGTCGGCCAGCTTCTGCAGTTCCTCGGCGGCGGCCCGCTTGCGCTGGTTGGCGAGCAACTCCGGGTCGTGGCGGTGCGGCTGCCGGGTCAACCGGCTCGACTCCGCGGCATCCGTCTCGCCCGCGCGGTACCGGCCCGACAGCCAGCCCCCGGCGAGCGGACTCCAGGTGAGGACACCCAGCCCGTACTTCTCGGCGATCGGCAGCGTGGCGCGTTCGGCGGCCCGCGCGAGAATGGAGTACGGCGGCTGCTCGGTGACCGGACGCTGCAGGTGTCGCCTGTCGGCTGCCCACTGTGCTTCCACCAATTGGTGCGGCTCGAACGTGGTGGTGCCGAAGTAGCGGATCTTGCCCTGCCGCACGAGGTCGTTCAACGCGCCGAGGGTCTCGTCGAAGTCGGTGTCGGGGTCGGGGCGGTGGACCTGGTAGAGGTCCAGATGATCGGTCTGCAACCGCCGGAGGCTGCCCTCGATCGCCGTGAAGATCCAGCGCCGCGAGTTGCCACGATGGGTGGGGTCGGACCCGATCTGGCCGTGGAACTTGCTCGCGAGGACCACGTCGTCGCGGCGGCCCTTCAACGCCTTCCCGACGATCTCCTCGTTCTCGCCCTGCGAGTAGACGTCGGCGGTGTCGACGACGTTGATTCCGGCGTCCAGCGCGCGGTGGATGATCCGGGCGGCGTCCTCGTGGTCGGTGTTCGCCCAGGACCCGAAGTTCATCGCGCCGAGTGTGAGCGCGCTGACCTGCACACCGGTCCGTCCGAGGTGGCGGTACGTCATGATCTGGTTTCTGCTTTCTGTCGGGGCCATCATCTGCGGGAAAACGTGTTGATCGGTTCGCGGAGACCGAGGTGGCTCCGGAGTGTGCGGCCGGTGTAGTCGGTGCGGAAGAGCCCGCGGGCCTGGAGGATCGGGACGACGTGGTCGACGAAGTCTTCCAGATACGAGGGCAGAACGGCCGGGATGACGGTGAACCCGTCGACGGCGCCCGACCGCCACCACGTCTCGACATGATCGGCCACCTGCTCCGGGGTACCGACCACCACGCGGTGCCCACCGAGGAACTCGGACAGGAGCTGCCGGACGGTGTGCCCGGTGTCGGCGGCGTAGCGGGTCAGCGACGCGAAGAAGCCCTGCGGTCCTACCCTGTTCTCCGGCAGCGTCGACAGCCGCTCGGGGAGCGGTGCGTCCAGGTCGAGGTCCTCGTCCGGGTAGCCCAGCCACCGGGCGAGGGCCCGCACCGGGGCGCTGTCCGGGTGCAAGCGGGACTGCAGGGTGTCGAACTTGCCGGACGCCTCCGCGGTGGTGCCGGCGACGACGGGGACGAGTCCGGGCAGGATTCGGATCTGGGCGGGGTCGCGACCGTCCGCGGCCGCGGCCGACCGGATCTCCCGGGCGAACTGCTGCGCCGGCCCCAGCCCGAACTGGGTGGCATAGATCGCCTCCGCATGGGCCGCCGCGAAAGCCTTGCCCTGAGCGGACGAACCCGCCTGCACCAGCACTGGTCGGCCCTGTGGGGAACGGGTGACGTTCAGCGGCCCGGCGACGGTGAAGAACTCACCGCGATGATCCACCGCGTGCACCTTGCCGGGGTCGGCGAATCGCGCCGACGCCTGGTCGCCGATCAGTGCGTCGTCTTCCCAGCTGTCCCACAACTTCTTCGTCAGTTCGACGTACTCGCCGGCACGCCGGTAGCGTTCGTCGCGCTCGGGGAGATGGTCGATACCGAAGTTGCGGGCCGCGTTCGGCTCGAACGTGGTGACCACGTTCCAGCCGGCCCGGCCGCCGCTCACATGATCGAGCGAGAGAATTCTGCGCGCCAGGTTGTACGGCAGATTCAGCGTGGACGTGGCGGTCGGGATCAGCCCGACACGTTCGGTCGACACGGCCAGAGCGCTCGTGAGCAGAATCGGGTCCAGTGTGGCCGCGGGACCGCGGGCGATGCCCGGCTGCTGCACCGGGATGTCCGGGAACAGCAATCCGTCGAGGAGTCCGCGCTCCGCCACGGCGGCCACCCGGCGGTAATGGTCGAGACTGATGAACGACTCCGGTGCCAGCTCAGGGTCCAGCCAGGCGGCCGGGTGATATCCGGCGCTGCCGACGTTGACGAGGAAGTGCAGCGAGCGACCGTCGACTCCGCCCATCACGCCACCACCCGGTCCGTCGAGGTCGGCACGGTGTGAGCCGGGATCTTCAGGCCCAGGTGCCCGCGCAGCGTTGTCGTCTCGTACTCGGTGCGGAACCGGCCGCGGCGCTGCAGGATCGGGACGACATGGTCGACGAAATCGTCGAATCCGCTGGGCAGCACGTCGGGCATCAGGTTGAACCCGTCGGCGACGCCTTTGTCCACCCAGTCCAGGATCGCGTCGGCGATCTGCTCCGGGGTGCCGGTGACGATGCGGTGCCCGGCGCCGCCGCCGAGTCGGCGCAGTAGCTGGCGGACTGTCAGATTCTCGCGCTGCGCCAGTCCGACGGCGATCTTGTAGAACGTCTGCGAGCCGCCTGCCTCGTCCGCGTCCGTCAGCAGGTGCCAGGGCAGAGGCCCGTCGAGGACCAGCGCGTCCTCGGGGACCCCGAGCTGACCGGCCAGGCGGGTGAGCGCGTACTCGGGCGGCACGAGTTCGGCGAGTAGGTCGCGGCGTCGCTGTGCCTCTGCCTCGGTGCTGCCGATCACGGTCGACAGGCCCGGCAGGACCACGACGTCTTCGGCCCTGCGCCCGTAACCCACGGCGCGGGCCTTGACATCTCGGTAGTACTCGGCGGCTTCCTGTTCCGTCTGCGCGGCCGTGAAAATCACCTCACCGACCTGGGCGGCGAGTGCCCGCCCGTCCGTCGATGCACCCGCCTGCACCACCACCGGCTCCCCTTGTGGTGAGCGCGGAACATTCAGCGGTCCCGCGACGTCGAAGTGGGCGCCGTGGTGGTCGGCGCGGTGGATCTTGCCGGGGTCGGCGAATCGCCATGTCGGCTTGTCACCCACCAGGGCGTCGGGCTCCCAGCTGTTCCAGAGTTTGCGCACCACCTCGACGAACTCGGCGGCCCGGGCATAGCGGCCGGCATGGTCGGGTTCGTCGTCGAAGCCGAAGTTGCGCGCAGATTCCTTCCCCGCCGTGGTCACCACGTTCCACCCCGACCGGCCGCCGCTGAGCTGGTCGAGAGTGGCGAAACGCCGTGCGACGTCGTATGGGTCGTTGTAGGTCGAGGACAGGGTGCCGATCAGACCGATCGTCTCCGTCGCAGCGGCGACCGCGGCCAGCACCACGGACGGTTCCAGGCTGTTGAACGGCCGGTAGCGCAGATCTTCCCGGATCGCCGGACCGTCGGCGAGGAAGATCGCGTCGAGCCTCGCTGCCTCCGCTTTCCGGGCGATGTCGATGTAGTGGTCGAGCCCGAAGGAGGCGAGCGGATCGGTTCCGGGAAACCTCCAGGACCCACCGAAGACGCCGGCGTTGAGAATGTTGACGTTGAGGTGGACCTGCCTGCTCACTGCTCCTCCTCTGCCGGCGCGCCCGCGGCGATGGCCGACTTGCCGAGGTTGGCGACGACGAAATCGCTCTGCGGGAAATGAATCCGGCCGACCATGGCGTTTCGGTGGTGACGCTCGAGTGGGTTGCTGCGGGACAGTCCCGGATTTCCGGTGAGGTCGAGAGCGGACTCGGTGATCCGGATCGCCGTCGTCGTCGCCACGTGCTTCGCCAACGCGGGCAGAGCACTGTTGGTCTCCACTTCCGCCGCCGCGTGCCGCAGCAGTGCACGGCTGGTCTGCAGTTGCGCTTCGATCTCCCCCACACGGTCGTGGAAGCGCGGCACCGTGGCCAGCGGCGCGCCCAGCGCGGTGGGCACTCGGGTGTGGAGGTACCGGACCAGCCAGTCCCTCGTCGCGATCGACACCCCGTTGTAGTTGGCGGCCAGGAGCAGGGGCAGCGCCTGCCTGCCTGCACTGCGGACCTTGCCGGTGCCGTCGTTCGGGTCGCGCAGATCCACCAACCGGGAGTGCGGAATCCGGGCATTGTCGAAGGTCACGGTCTGCGTGTCCGACGCGCGCAGCCCGAGGTGATCCCACGTCTGCTTTACCCGCCAGCCCGTGGCCTGGCGGTCGAACAGGAACGTGGCCACCTTCGGTTGGGGTTCCGCGGTGGTGGCTGTGACGGTGAACCAGTGCAGCCCCGAGATGCCCGTTCCGTAGGCCTTCTCGCCGTCGATCCGCCAGCCGCCGTCGGGCAGGCGGGTGGCCGTGGTGGCGGGGACGCCTCCGCGGGACAGGCTGCCGAGTTCGCGTTCCACCGCGAGACCGTTGATGAGGGCGCCCTCGGTGACCGCCGTGCGGAACACGGCGTCCTTCAGGTCGTCCGGCCACGGGTTGTCGGGTCGTTGGAGCGTGAGGTGGTTGGTGTAATTCCACTGCAGGATCAATCCCACCGACGGGTCCGCCGCCCCCACGCGCTCGATCACCTCCACGGCCTCGCCGATTCCGGCTCCGCCCCCACCGAATTGCTCGGGCACCGTCAGCGACTGCGCCCCGATCCGGCGCAGCGCATCGAATGCGTCGAACGGGAACTCCCCGGTGAGGTCGTGGTATTCGGCACGGGAGGCGATGAACTCGAGAACCTCACGGAATCGGCTCTCGTCGAGTCCTCGCACGGTGGTGCGCGGTTCGGTCACTCCGACAGTCATGTGAAGCTTTCCTTCCTGGTGCGGACGGCAGTCTCGGTCACCTCGAGGCCGAGATTGCCGCGCAGAGTGCGGTGGGTGTACTCGGGGCGGAAGAGTCCGCGGCTCACCAGATGCGGCACCACCTGTTCGACGAAGGCCTCGATGCCGGTACCCACCTCCCCCGGCATGATCGTGAAGCCGTCGGTGGCACCGCTGCGGAACCATGCTTCGATCCGGTCCGCGATCTGTTCGCCGGTCCCGACGGCCAGTTGGTGACCCGCACCTCCTGCGAACTTGTGGATCAACTGCCGTGCGGTGAGGGGTTCCCCGGCGAGCAGTGCGCGTGTGCTCGCGAAGAATCCGGCCGACCGGGGCAGCGACGTGTCCGTATCCGTAAGATCGTCGGCACTGATCACCGTGTCGAGCCGGAGCCGCCCAGGATCGAGACCGAGTTGTGCCGCGAGCTGCCGCAGTGCCGGCTCCAGCGGAATGGTTTCGCGCAGTTCCTCCTCGCGTCGCCGGGCCTCGGCCTCGGTGCCGCCGACGACGGTGATGAGACCGGTCGAGACTTTGACCCGGTCGGGATCGCGCCCGTTCGCCGCCGCCCTGCCGCGGATGTCGGTCCTGAGGTTCCTCGCGACGTCGACGGTCTGTGCTGCCGAGAACACGAGATCCGCGTACTTTCCCGCCAGGGCGAGGCCGCCTTCCGACGCGCCTGCCTGCACGATCAGCGGCCTGCCCTGGGGTGAGCGCGGCAGCGGCAACGGGCCCGCGACCGTCAGGATCGGACCACGATGGTCGGGAGGAGTGATCCGGTCCGGGTCGGCGAACCGCCCCCTCTCGGTGTCCCCGATGATCGCGCCGGCCTCCCACCCGTCCCAGAGCTTGGCCACGACTTCGACGAATTCGTCTGCTCTGCGATATCTTTCGTCCTTGTCGGGGGGCTCCGAGAACCCGAAATTGGCGGACGCCGCCGGATGCTGGGTGGTGACGACGTTCCACCCGGCCCGACCGCCCGTGAGATGGTCGAGAGACAGGTATCGCCGGGCCAGGTTGTAGGGGTCGTTATAGGTGGACGACCCCGTCGCGATCACCCCGATGTGTTCGGTTCCGGCGGCCGCATCGGCCAGCATGACCACAGGATCGAGACCGAGGCCGGGGGCGTGGTGAATGTCCGAGGACAACGCGGGACTGTCACCGACGAAAACGGCGTCGAGGTGTCCGCGCTCGGCGATCCGGATGAGACGACGGAAGTGCGCCGGATCCACGAAATCGCCGGGGTTGTTGCCCTCCACCCGCCAGGAGCCGCGGAAGTGCCCGGGCGTGAGAAGTGAAATATTCAGGTGCAGTTGCGAACTCATGGTCACGTGCTTCAGTATCGAGCGGGACGGTGAGGCGAACAAGCTAGTGACGCTACGAGATTCGTTAAGAAATCCTCAAACCGGATCGGACGACCGCAGACAATTCACGACGCGAGCTGCAGTGGTCCCGCGACCATCCGCAACGCCCTGATGGCCGCGGCCACCGCAGGGCGCTCGATCGACGCCTGACGGTACGTGACGCCGATCTGCCGTGCACCGTTCGAGACCGGGCACGCGACGAGGTGCCGGTGGGCCTCGGCGACCGCCATTTCGGGGACCACGGCCACCCCGAAACCGGCTTCGACCATTTCCGCCATCCCCGTGAAGCTGCCGCACCGATGCTCGATCCGGGGCGTGAATCCGGCCTGACGGCACGCGAACATCACCGACACGATGGAGGGGGCCCCGTCGGAGGCGGCGATCCAATCCACGTCCGCGACCGCGCCGAGCCCGTGCTGCCTCGCGCGCTCCCGCAACGGAGTCGGAGCCAGAAGCACCAGTGGGTCGTCGAACAGGAACTCCGAGGCGAGACCGGCGGGAAGGTCGCGTGCACGGAACGAGTAGGTGTAGGTGATCGCCAGATCGACTTCCTGCTGCCGGACGGCAGGCACCGAGTTCACCGGCATCGCGTCGATGAGCCGCACCCGCAATCCGCGGTGTTCTCGACCCAGCCGCGCGGCCACCGGCAGCGCGAGCCGGGTCAGAGCTGTCTGGAACGTCGCCAGAGTGAGGACGCCCGTGACGGATTCGCCCGTCGCCGCGACGGCGCTCTCCGCTTCTTCCAGTGCGGCAACGACTCTCGACGTATGATCGACCAGAACCCGGCCCGCGTGAGTGAGGCGCAGCACGCGCCCCTCCCTGCGGGTCAGGACCGCGCCGACCTCGTCCTCGAGGATCCTCAACTGCTGGGACACCGCGGACGTGGTGATCCCGTGCAGTTCGGACACAGCCGTCATCGTCGTGTGCTCGGCGAGGTCGCGGAGCAGAATCAACCGTCGAATGTCATACACAGGTGGTCCTCGCGGGGTAGATCGGCCGGTCGCACGGGATCTCCGCTCGACCGTATTCCCATCCTGCCCACCGGCGACCGTTCAGCACAGGTTTGTGATCACGACGATTCTGTTCAGTACACCTTGCCGCACGCACTCGATCCTCGACCGGAAGACTCTTTCCGGGGATGGAGCGGCGATCAGGAATTCTTCGGCTCGCCGTACCGGTCGGCGAACGACTTGGGCGTGGTGCCGTTGACCAGGTAGTCGCCGATGACCGCCGGCTTGTAGACCACGGGGTTGTGTGAGGCGAGAGTGCGGGCGTTCCGCCAATGGCGGTCGAGGTTGCGCGTCTCTCGCACCGCGGACGAACCACCCGCGTTGAAGATGAGGTTGGCGGAGTCCAGGACCGCGTCGATCACGGCGATCTGCGCCGCGGACGTATTCACGAAGACCTCCGCGAACAGATCGGGGGTGGGCCCCTCGGCCGCGAACCGTGCGTTGACGTCTTCGAGTTCCTGCGCGATCCGCTGCAGGACGCTGTCGACGACCAGAACGTTCTTCGCGATCTTCCCGACCACGCCGAGGACCGCGTAGTCCGACGTCGCCGAATCGGACGGCGCGTGCAGACTGGTCCGGGTGCGGCTGCGCACGAGTTCCACTGCGTCGTCTCGCAGGTTGCGGTTGATCCCCGCCAGCGTCGCCAGGTGCACGATCTGCACGAACGAGGACTGCTGGTCGAGGAATCCCGGGCGGTGCCCGAACTCGCCGAATTCGGCGACCGGTGCCGCCTCGAACCTCGTGGTTCCACTGGCGGTGAGCCGCTGACCGATCCCGTCCCAGTCGTCGATACGGTCGACACCCGCCGCGGTGGCCGCCACGACCACGAAGCGGCGCCGCGCATCGCCGTCCGTCACGGCGACCCGGATGTAGTCGGCGTAGAGGGTTCCCGTCGTGTAGTACTTCTCGCCGGATACCACCGCCGCACCGTCGTGGTCGGTGACGGTGGTCGAGATGTCGAACGTACCCCGGCCGGTGGGCTCCGACTGTGCATTGCCGAATGCCGCTCCCGCACCGATCTTTTCCAGCCAACGGGTGCGAACCGGTCCGTCGTCCAGGTTGCGGAGGATTTCGACGGTGGTGAAGTGCCCCCGCAGGATCTGCGGAATGTTGGAGTCGGCCTGCCCGAGCTCCGCGAGGAGTTCGAACAGCTCGGGCAGGGTCACCCCGTGGCCACCGAACTCGGCCGGGACACGCAGAGCACCGAACCCCGCGGCGAACAGCTCGGCCACCTCCGTGTACGGCAGCTCCCGGGCGCGTTCGCGCTGCGCGGCGCCGGCGGCGATGCGCGCGAAGATCTCCCGGAACCGAGGGAGGGAACGGTCCACTGCGGTGGAATGGTCGCTGACGCGGCCGGTCAGGGTGACAGCGGTCATGAAGGGTCTCCTCGGACGACGTGATCGGGCGCCGTCACCCGGACGGGTGACGGTCGACGGAACGGTCTGCCCGGCCGGGCCCCGAATGGAGCGACCGGGAGTCCAGGTTCTCCGTCCCATCTCATATCGAGACATGGTGCCGATCAACACAATCAGCCTTGACTCTTCGTGTAGATCCGCTAAATCCGCGTCTCGTCGCCGTGTGCCCGTGCAGGCTCGGTCGCGGGCAGGCCCGCGGCCTTCCATGCGGCGAACCCACCGTCGATGTGCACCACGTTGAGGAAGCCCCGCTCGAGCAATCCCTCCGCCACCGGTCCGGACCCTGCAACGGATCCGCACACGACGACGATCGGCTGGTCGAGCGAGATGATCTCGGCGTGCTTCGTGGGTGAGTCGAGTCCGAACTGTTCGTCGAGCGCGTCTCGGTCGGCAACGATCGCTCCCGGGACCTCGCCGTTCTCTCGGCGCCCCTTGTCGCTGCGCACGTCCACGAGCACGGCGCCGCCCTTGACGGCCGCGGCCGCGAGCAGCGGGGTGACGAGAGCGGGGGTGAGTCGGCCGGTGGTATCGGTGTTGTCGGTCATGTGATGTCCTTCTCGGTAGGTGGTGGTTCGGAGGTCAGAGCGCGGCGGCGAGAAGTTGATTCTCGCCGGGTACGGCGTGCAGCAGGTTTCGGGTGTAGGCCTCCCGCGGCGCGCCGAAGATGTCGTCGACGCGTCCCGACTCCACCACCCGCCCGCCGCGCATCACGGTGACGTCGTCGGCGATCAACCGCACCACGCCCAGGTCGTGAGTGATGAACAGGTACGTCAGCCCGAATTCGGCCTGTACGTCGACGAGGAGTTGCAGGATCTGCGATTGGACCGAGACGTCGAGGGCCGAGACCGCCTCGTCGAGAACGACGATTCTCGGGTCGGCGGCGAGTGCCCTCGCGATCGCGACGCGCTGCCGTTGCCCGCCCGACAGTTCGACGGGCTTGCGCCGGAGAAACGTACTGTCGAGCGCCACCGCGTCGAGCAATTCGATCACCCGTGTGCGGCGTTCGGATCGATTGTTCCGAATCCTGAACGCAGCCAGCGGTTCCGCGATGATCTGCTCGATGCTGAGCTTGGGGTCGAGTGACGAGTAGGGGTTCTGGCGTACCAGCTGGATCCTGCGTCGCACCGGCCGCAACCGGCGGTGGGACAGTCCGTCGATCCTGTCGCCTTCGAGCAGAACCTCGCCGGCGTCCGGTCGGCTGAGCCCGACCGCGATTCGCGCGAGTGTGGACTTGCCCGCGCCCGATTCACCGACGACGGCGTGGGTGGAACCGGCGGTCACACCGACGGTCACGCCGTCGACCGCGACGAACTCGGAGGCCTTCGAGCCCGACCCGACGGTGAAGCGCCTGGTCACGTCGCGCAGTTCCAGGACTGGGCCGTCGGACGCGGGGGCGTCCACGGCGCGCGCCGCAAGCGCGAGCGGTGACGGCCCGAGGCGCGCGCTGCGGAACGACGGTGCCGCGGCGATCAGCGACCGGGTGTATTCCTGCCCCGGATTCTCGACCAGCTGCCGCGTCTCCCCTTGTTCGACGATCCGCCCCTGCCGCATGACGACCACGCGGTCCGCCCGGTCGAACGCCACACCGAGGTCGTGGGTGACGAGCAGGACGCCGAGCCCGAGGGTGTCGCGGAGAACCGCGAGGTGGTCGAGGATCACCTTCTGGACCGTCACGTCGAGCGCCGACGTGGGCTCGTCCGCCACCAGCAGTGCCGGATCACTCGCGAGGGCGATCGCGATGAGGACTCGCTGCTTCATCCCGCCGGAGAGTTCGTGCGGGAATTGCGAGTAGATCCGTTCGGCACTGTTCAGTCCGGCGAGGCGCAGTTTTTCGAGCGCCAACTCCCGCGCCGGACCCGATTCGACCTGCCGGTGCAGCCGGATCGCCTCGAGGACCTGCACCCCGACTCTTTTCACCGGGTTGAGCGAGGTGCCGGGATCCTGTGGAACGAACCCGACGAACGGACCGCGCAGCTGAGCCAGCTGCCGGTCCTTCCACCGGGTCACGTCCCGCCCACCCAGGTGGATCGTGCCGGACTCGATGGACGCCGACGACGGCAGGAGCCGCAACGCGGCGTGGACGGTGGTGCTCTTGCCCGAGCCCGATTCACCGACGACGGCGACCAACTCACCCGGGTGGACGCTCAGCCCCACACCCTCGACGGCGGTCTTCCCGCCCCCTCGAGCGGTACGGTAGCCGACCCGCAGATCGTCGATCTGCAGCAGTGGACCGTGCCCCTGTTCGACGTCGCTCATCTCTGGTCTCCTAGCGATTTGCTGATGCGGTTGGTGGCGAGCACGACCACGGCGATCAGGACGCCGGGCAGGATCGAGATCCAGGGGTAGGTGGCGAGGTAGTCGCGGCCCTCCGACACGGCGAGCCCCCACTCGGGCTCCGGCGGCGGCGCTCCGTAGCCGAGGAAGCCCAGTGCCGCCACGGCCAGGATCGCCGAACCGCATTCGAGCGCAGCCAACGACAACACGGCGGTGACCGAGTTCGGCAGCACGTGCCGGACCACGACCCGGCCGAAGCCGGCTCCCGATCCGTAGGCCGCCTCCACGTAGTCGCTCTGGGCGACCTTCAGCACCTCGGAGCGCATGACCCGGGCGAATGCCGCAACCGCGGAGATTCCGACCGCCAACGCCACAGTGAAGGTTCCGTATCCGAGTGCCGTCACCACCGTCATGGCGAGTAGGAGCGCCGGAATCGCGAGCAGCACATCGACGAACCGCATGACGATCGCGTCGGTGCGACCGCCTACGAACCCGCTGAGCAGACCGACGACCGAACCGACGACGAATCCCACGAGCACCGCGAGCAACGTCGCACTGAGCGTCGTGGACGCCCCGAAGATCACGCGGGCGAGGAGATCCCGGCCGAGGCGGTCGGTGCCGAAGAGGTGGTCGGCACTCGGTGGGCTGAAACTGGCGTCGACGTCACCGTCGTAGGGACTGAACGACGTGAAGCAGCCCGGCGCCACCGCCCAGAGAACGACCGTGACGATCACCAGCCAGGACAGGACCAGGCCCGGCGCGGTCGACGCGAGCCGCGCGAACCGCACGAACCGGTCGCCGGCGGTGTCGGCGGTGTCGGCGGTGGATGAGGCCGATGAGCGGAAATCGACTGTGGTCACTGTGATGCCTCCTTACCCGGCCGCCGGGGCGGCGCCGGCCAGGACCCGCGTGCGCAGCCTCGGGTCGAGAAGCGGATAGATGATGTCGACCACGAAGTTGACGACGACGAAGACGACGGCCGCGAACACAACCACCGCCTGCACGAGCATCACGTCCTGCGTGCGGACTGCCGTCTCGGTCAGCCGGCCGAGGCCGGACCGCGAGTAGATGGTCTCGACGATCACGGCACCGGCCAGCAAATTGCCGAGGGTGAGTCCGGCAATCGTCAGTGCGGGCAGGCTCGCGTTCTCGAGGACATCGCGCACGAGAACCCGCAACCGGCTGGCGCCCTTCGCGACGGACACCGTGACGTAGGGCGCGTTCAACCCGAGTTCGATGTTCTTCAGCAGCAGCTGTGCGATGGGCGCCGACACCGGTATCGCCAGCGTGACGGCGGGCAGCACGAGAGAGGCGAAGCCGTCGTTTCCGATGGGCGGAAACCACCGCAGCTGAAACGAGAAGACCTGCAGGATCGCAAGCCCCACCAAGAACACCGGTACGGACACACCGGCCGCGGGGAGGGACGCGATGGCCTGCGACAGCCACGAGCTGCGCGTGTACGCCGCCGACAGCGCAATTGCGAACGCCACGATCACCGCGAGTAGCAGTGCGACACCGGCCAGGATCGCCGTCTGCGGCAACACCGCGAAGATCATCGACCACACGTTCTCCCCCGTGCGCACCGAATGCCCGAAGTCCCCGTGCAACGCACCGAACAGTCGCGTGGCGTACTGCACGACCACCGGCTGATCGAGACCGTAGTGTGCGCGCGCCGCGTCCTTGTCGGCGTCACTGATCAGTTCCGCCTCACTCGGGTCGAACATGAGGTCGACGGTGTCGTACGGAAGCACGTACAGCAGGACGAACGTGAGCGAGTACGCCGCCCACACGACGAACAGGGACTGACCCAGTTTGGCGAGAATGTACCGTCCCATCGTTCAGCCCTGCTCTATCCAGGTGTCGTAGAACACGTTTCGCGACTGTGCTTCGTAGCCCACGTTGTGGACCTTCGGGTTGGCCGCGGTCACCTGGGCCGGGTTGTACACCGGCACGCTGAGGATCTCCTCGTTGAGAACGAAGTCCTGCGCCGCGGCGGCCGCGGCGGCGCGCCTGGCCGGATCGAGTGTCTCGTTGACGGCGCGGAACGTGTCGATCGCCTTCTGCCGGACGGGGTTGTCCGCAGTGATGGCGGCGCCGTTCGTGAACAGCGGCGAGTACGTCTGCTCGAGCACCGCCACGTCCGATCGGCTGGTATTGAACACCTGGACGTTCCACTTGCCTTGCAGCTTGCTCGCCGCCTGGTAATCGGGGATGGGAAGGACCTGCAACTGCAGGTCCACACCGATGTCACGCAGATCCTGCTGGATGAGTTCGAACGCGGGCTTGTTGATCACCAGGTTGTTGATGGCGAGCAGACTCAGCGTGAGCGGCTTGCCGTCGGCGTTGACGCGAGTACCGTCCGGGCCTTCCTTCCAGCCGGCCTGATCCAGGATCCGCTTCGCCTCGTCCTGGTTCTCGACCAGTCGATCGCTGAAATCCGCATATCCCGGCACGCGCTCCGAGACCACCGAGGACGACGGCCGGTAGCTGTCGGTCAGTACCGTCTTCGCCAGCGCGTCCCGGCTCCAGCCGAGTTTGACGGCCTCGCGCACGGCGCGCTCGTTGGTCGGGAAGAGATCGGTCTTGAAGTCGAATGCGATATCGCGGCCCGGGATCAGCTGGGGAACGATCTCGTAGCCCTCGGCGCGCAGCGGCGCCTCGTCGGTCGTGTTGACGTCCAGGATCGCGTCCACCTCACCCGAGCGCAATGCCCCCGTCCGGACCCCGGCCTCCGGGATGACGAGCACTTCGACGGCGTCGAGGTAGGCGTCACCGTTGTGCCCCCGGCTCGCCGGCGCCCAGTTGTAGCCTTCCCGCTTCCGTAGGACAGTCTTCTCCTGGTACACGTGTTCGGTCACGACGAACGGTCCGGTCGCCACGATGTTCTGTGGAAGCGCGCGGTCCTCTTTCCTCAACTGCAGCGTCGTGTGCCCGAGGATCCCGGCAAAGTACATCGAGAGACCCTGGAGGAAGCCGGCACTCGGCTTGTCGAGGGTGACCTTCACGGTGCTCGGGTCGATCACCTCCGTGCCGAGGTACCCGCCCCAGTACGCGGACACCGGGACGACACCGAGTTCCTTGTTGCCGAAACCGAGCAGGTCGAAGTTCTCCTTCACCGAGTCCGCTGTCAACGGCGTGCCGTCGCTGAACGTGACGTCGTTCCGCAGGTGGAACGTGAATTCCGTCAGGGTCTCGTTGACGTCCCAGGACGTCGCCAGCCAGGGCTCGAGCGCACCCGATTCGGGATTCTGATACACGAGCTTGTCGCTGATGTTGCTCGTGATCAGCGACTCCGGGTACGAGCTACCGGAATGTGGATCGAGGTTCGCCGGAGCGTCCAGGACGGCGAACCGGAGCGTCCCGCCGGGAACCGGATCCCCACCGACGTTCGAGGAGGCCACCGATTGGGATGCGGCGCACCCGGTGAGCACCAGTGCTGCGGCGGCCGTAGCCGCAATCAGAGCTGTTGCTCTGCCGACGAATCTTCGGGTCATCTGACGGAACTCCTCAATGCATGGACGAACGGAAGGAAGACGAGACACGCGCGTGGCGCCGAATCCACGCCGACGACGGTCGGGCGGACGGGACGATCAGGGAATCGGAGGTACGAACTCCGAATCGGGTGCCCGCAGGCGCCCGGTCACGAGATCAGCGACAACAGTGGAACGCAGCGGAGGAGAACAGGGGGCCATGGGCGCTCATCACGTTCTCCTTCCGCGTCTCGACACTCGTCACAACTGTGACCAGCTGAGTGTGCACAGTGCCGGAATGACGAACAACCAACCTGAACTACGAGGTTCGTTAAGATTCGCTCAAGTCAGCGATCGGCGCGGCCGTATCCGTTTACGACTCCGCGGCCCGGGGAATGTCGTAGGCGAAGGTGATGCCAGATGGTGAATTACGAGACCTCGAACCCCGTGCGGTCCGCCCGAAGCTTCCTCGACCGGCGCCGGGGGCCGTCGGACCGTGAACTCGTGACCACTGCGAAGGCAGTCCTGATCACCAGACGCGGCTACAGCGATGCCCAGGCTTTCGACGAGCTACTCGACGTGGCGCGCAGGCACCACCTCTCCGTGCAGGGCGCTGCGCGGTGCCTGATCGATCTCACCAGCAACACCGGTCACCTCACGAGCCGCCGGCCAGTCGCATTCCCCGAGTGGGAAGGACTCCGCGGACCGTCCTCCGGGCACCATCGTCGTCCGCCGCAGCGGATGGACAGTTTGCAGGGACGCCACCGCCCTCACCTCGCGACGCAGATTCGACCGTGACAGCGACTGGACGGGACTACGACGAACAAGATGCGGCGCGGACGGGCCTGCAGACGGGCCGGACCCCGACCGCCGCAGCTACTCCTCGCTGGCGTCGTTCAGCGACCCCGACGTCAATTCATGGCTGCTGCAGGAGGTCACCACCAGGCTTCCCGGGCGGATCGACACGGCCATGACGTCGTTCGGCTCCGCACGCGACCGGGCGACCGCGCTCCGGCGCGCGGTGTCATTCTCCGGACAGGTCGGCCGAAAGGTCGCGGACCTCGACGCCGGCGGGAATCTCGACCTCGGCGATCAACTCGGGCCGGTCGTCGAATTCGAGGCGGAGGGCCCGGCACATCGTGGCGTGCATGTCGTAGAGAGTCGTGATGTAGGTCAGCTGCAGAATTTCCGGATCCGTCAGGTGCGCCTTCAGGACCGCGAACACCTCGTCCGGCACCCGGCCGCCGTCGTAGACGAGGCCGTCGGTGTAGGCCAGGACCGCCCGCTCGAGTGCGGAGAAGCAGTCGCTGACCTGCCAGTGCGGAAGGGCCGCGATCTTGTCCTCCGGCGCCCCGAGGGAGCGCATCTGCTTACAGTGCTGGGAGAAGACGAACTGGCTCCCGCGTGCGTACCCAGCCCTCGCCTGTCCCAGTTCACGCAACAGGGGGTCCAGGGTGACGTTCCGGTAGAGCGAGAATCCGCGGACGGCGTGCCGGAACACGTCCGGTGACTGGGCGAACACGGTCCACCAGTCGCCGGGGGTGGCGTGGATGGTGCCGTGATCGACGGCGGGATCCTTGTCAGGGCCGAACAGTCGGTCGTAGAAGAAGAGGATCTTCTCGTCGGTGACTTCTGCGCGGGGTACCTCACGGAGACGGGGCACGGCGGTTCCTTTCGGACGGTGACGGTCAGGATGCGGTGGGTACGCGCCGGTCGGCGGCGGTCTTGGGTTCGTGTGAGACGTCGGCTTCGGTGAAGGTTCGCGTCCAGCAGGCGAATTCGAGCAGTACGCCGTCCGGGTCCTGGAAGTAGAACGAGCGCACGAAGGTGCCCGGGTGCACGTGCCGGGACACGCCGGCGGGGCTGTCGTCGTGGTTGAGGACCCGACTGACCTTGATCCCTTCGGCCTGCATGCGGGTGTAGTACTCGTCGAACTGTTCCGGCGGCACCGCGAACGCGACGTGATTCATCGACCCGACCGCACTCGCGAGTTCACCCTCGTCGGGGAGCCCCTTGGGGGCGGCGAGACCGGGCGCGGCCTCGGGGGAATCGGCCAGCCAGAAGAAGGCGATGGTGTTGCCGTTGCCGCAGTCGAAGAAGAAGTGCTGGCCCAGATCCCCCGGCAGCTCGATGGTCTTGATCAGGGGCATGCCCAGGACGCCCGAGTAGAAATCGATGGTGCGTTGCATGTCCGAGCACACGAGCGCAAGGTGGTTGATACCCCGAAGTTCGTACTTGGAGTTCGGATTGCTCATGGCGGTCCTTCCGATGTGGTGAAGTCGTCGCGAGAAGCGAACAAAAATGACTTGACAGTCATGTCATCTATTGGGAGAGTTTGTCCGTGAGCAAGTCATCTGTCAATACCCCGTCCACGCCGGCCACGGTCGACACCCTGACCGCGCGTGGCCGCAAGACACGCGACGCACTGCTCGACGCCGCCCGGAAGGTGTTCGAGACGGTCGGATTCCCCGACACCCGGGTCGAACACATCGCCCAGGAGGCGAACGTCTCCTACGGCACCTTCTACCGCTACTTCGAGTCGAAGGAAGAAGTGTTCCGGGAGCTGAGCACCCGATTGTTCGAGGACATGCACCGCCGGGAGCCGACCGACGGCGACCTGTCGCCGGCGGAGAAACTGGTCGCGTCGAACCGCTCGTACTACCAGTCCTACCGCCGGAACGCCCCGCTGATGGCGATCGTCGAACAGGTCGCGACGTTCAACGACGAATTCCGCGAACTCCGTCACGAGCACCGCCGTCAGCTGATCGACCGGACTTCCCGCGCGATCGCACGCTGGCAGCAGGACGGACTGGTGACCGCCACCCTCGACCCGGTGCTGGCGGCCCGCGCGATGGCCGCCATGGTCGACCACACTTTGTACCTGTGGTTGATCCAGGGTGACGACGCCGACGAGGCGGCCCTGCTCGACACCCTCGACCAGATGTGCCTCGGCGCACTCGGTCTCGACCGGAACTGAGCGCCGCGCGCTCCCCCACCGAGAACCGTGCCGGGCCACGATCCCGACGGAGTGCTTCCCATACACCCCTCACCATCGACCGAGCAGCGGCCGACCGATCGACCTCATCGGGTCGGCCGCTGTTCCGATCTCCCCGAAGGCACGCACAATGACAACGCACTCACCGTTCGCGTCCGCTACCACCGACACACAGCAGGGAGCACTCGACGGCCTGCGGGTACTCGAACTGGGCACCCTGATCGCAGGCCCGTACTGCGGACGCCTCCTCGGTGACATGGGCGCCGACGTCATCAAGATCGAAGCCCCCGATCGTCCCGACCCCCTGCGGGACTGGGGCCAGGCCGAGGGCGGGCACCAATACTTCTGGTCCGTGCACGCCCGTAACAAACGGTGCGTGAACCTCGACCTGCGCACCGAGGCCGGCCGGCGGATCTTCCTCGACCTCGTCGCCACCGCCGATGTCGTCGTCGAGAGCTTCCGGCCCGGCACCCTCGAGCGCTGGGGCGTCGGCTACGACGTCCTCCGGGAAATTTCCCCGCGGCTGGTCCTGGCCCGGGTCTCCGGATACGGCCAGACCGGTCCGTACGCCGCGCGTCCCGGATACGCGTCGGTCGCCGAAGGCATCAGCGGCTTGCGGCACCTCAACGGATTTCCCGGCCAGGCGCCCCCGCGGATCGCGCTCTCGCTCGGAGACAGTCTCGCCGGGATGTTCGCCTTCCAGGGTGTCCTCGCCGCGCTCATCGCGCGCGAACGCACCGGACGGGGACAGATCGTCGACGCCGCGCTCACCGAGGCCGCACTCGCCATCCAGGAGTCCACCGTTCCCGACTACCACAAGACCGGTCACGTCCGGCAACCCTCCGGCACCCGCCTCGACCGCGTCGCACCGTCCAATCTGTATCGCACGCAGGACGGACTGTGGGTGATCATCGCGGCCAACCAGGACACGCTGTTCGCGCGTCTGTCCGCGGCGATGGGCCGCCCCGACCTCGCCACCGATCCGCGCTACGCCACCCACACCGCGCGCGGTGATCACCAGGACGAGCTCGACACCCTGATCGCCGAGTGGGCGGCCGGCTTCCCCGCCGCGGAACTGATCGAGCTGCTGACCAAGTTCGAGGTGGTCACGGGCCCGGTCAACACGGTCGCTGAGGTGATGGCCGATCCCCAGTTCAACGCCCGCGAGATCTTCGTCGACCACGTCGACCCCTCCCTCGGGCCCGGCGACACCGGATTCGATCCGGAGCCGGTGAGGGGAGTCGGGGTGATCCCGAAACTCAGCGATACCGCGGGCGGGGTCCGCTGGGGCGGGCCCAGCCGCCCGGGCACCCACACCGACGAGGTGCTCACCGAAATCCTCGGCTACGACGCCGACCGGCTCGCCGCACTGCGCGAGCAGGGCACGATCTCGTGACCGCGATTCCACCCGAGGTCGACATCCGGGAGGTCGGGCCCCGCGACGGACTGCAGATCGAGAAGCCCATTCCCACCGCCGCCAAGCTGGAGCTGATCGACGCGCTCGCCGCGACCGGTGTCCGGCGCATCGAGGTCACGTCCTTCGTTTCCCCGCGCGCCGTCCCGGCGCTGGCCGACGCCGAGGCCGTCGCCGCCCAACTCGGCCGCTGGCCACACGTCACGTTCTCGGCGCTGGTTGCCGGACTCGGCGGCGTCAAGCGAGCACTCGCGGCAGGCCTGACCCGCCTCGAGTACGTCGTCTCCGCGTCCGATGGGCACAGCCGGGCCAACGTCGGCCGCAGCAGCGAGGAGTCGATCGCGCTGATCACCCCCATTGCCGAACTGATTCACCGGGCGGGCGGCACACTCGAAGTGATCGTCGCCATCGCGTTCGACTGCCCATTCGACGGACCCACCCCACCGGACCGCGTGGCCGACATCGCGCGGCGTGCGGTTCTTTCGGGTGCGGATGCGCTGTCCGTTGCCGACACCATCGGCACGGCAACGCCGGTGCGCACCACCGATGTACTCACCCGGGTGCGCGCCGCCGCCGCCGGCGTGGACCTCGGCCTGCACCTGCACGACACCCGCGGCCAGGGGCTGGCGAACGCGTGGGCGGCATACGCCTCGGGCATCCGCCAGTTCGACGCCTCCGTCGGCGGGCTCGGTGGGTGCCCCTTCGCGCCGGGCGCGAGCGGCAACATCGCCACCGAGGAACTGGTCTACATGTTCGAAGACGGCGGCATCGCTACCGGCATCGACATCGACAGGGAACTCGACGCCGCTCGACTGGCCGAGCGCCTCCTCGGCAGATCCCTCGCGGGCAGACTGCTCGCGGCCGGGGGCCGACCGGCTCCCGCCGGCAATTGACCACCTCGCTGCCGACACCGCGACGAGACACTCCGCCGCGCCGCAGGCAGCACCACACGGAAGAGACGGATTTTCCCATGAACGAGCTGGCTGATCGCTTCTTCGCCGCCGTCGGCGACGGCGACGAGGCGACACTGACCGAGCTGTACTCACCGGACGCGCGGATCTGGCACAACGACGACGGACGCGAACAGACGGTCACCGAGAACCTGAAGGTGCTGCGCTGGCTCTCGCGCACTCTCGAGGACCTGCGCTACGAGGACATCCGCCGCCACGAGTTGCGGGGCGGCTTCGCCCAGCAGCACGTCCTGCGCGCCACACTGCCCGGCCACGGACCGCTGGAGGTGCCGGCGTGCCTGTTCGTCCGCGTCGACGACGGCCGGATCACCCGCATCGACGAGTACGTCGACTCCGCCGCCACCCTGCCCCTGCGCGCGCAGGCCGGCCGGCGGCGGGAGCGCTGACATGTCCGGAACCCGTTCCGCCGTCCCGCTCGCCGAACTGTGCGCGCGGATGCGCTCGTTCATCGACGACGCCGTCATCCCCGCCGAACCCGTCCTGGTGAACGAGGACGGCCCCGCTCACGTGGCCATCGCCGAATTGCGTGCGAGAGCCAAGGAACTCGGCTTGTGGGCGCTCGGCCATCCTGCCGAACTCGGCGGTGGCGGTGTCCCGTTCCTCGACTTCGTCCATCTCAACGAGATCATCGGACGCTCGGAGTTCGGCCAGTTGGCCGTCGGCTCGGTGTCCATGCAGGACACCCTGATGCTGCACGAACACGGCACTCCCGAGCAGCGGCAGCGGTGGATTCCCCCGCTGGTCGCCGGGGAGTTCCTGCCGTCCGTCGGATTGACCGAGCCGGAGGCGGCGGGTTCCGATCCCACCCTCATCGAGACACGCGCCGAACTCGACGGCGACACCTGGATCATCAACGGACACAAATGGTTCACCACCGGAGTCAAGGACGCCGGCTACTGCTCGGTCTTCGCCCGGACCGAACCCGACACCGCCCCGAGGCACGAGCGCATCAGCGCGATCATCGTGCCGACCGACACCCCCGGATTCGAGATCGTCCGGTCGATCCCGACGATGGGGCACGACCCGAGCGATCATTACGAGGTCCGGATCACCGACGTGCGCGTCCCCGCCGCCAATCTCCTCGGCGAACGCGGCAGGGGCTTCGCGGTGGCCCAGGACCGGCTCGGCCCCGGCCGGATATTCCATTGCATGCGGTGGCTCGGGCAGGCTCAGCGCGCATACGAGTTGATGTGTGCCCGCGCGAACACCCGCTACACCCACGGCTCGCTGCTCGCGGACAAGGGCGAGGTGCACCGCTACATCGCCGAATCCGCCGCCCAGATCCATGCCGCCCGGCTCATGACTCTCGATGCCGCCCGCGCGATGGACGCCGGGGAGGACGCCCGCGTACGCATCGGGCTGGTGAAATTCTGGGGCGCCCGCATGCTCCACGACGTCGTGGATCGGGCCATCCAGATTCACGGGGCGCTCGGCCTGACCGCCGATACCCCACTCGAGCGGATGTACCGGCAGGCGCGGTACGCCCGCATCTACGACGGTCCCGACGAAGTGCACCGCATGTCGACCGCCCGCCGGTTGCTGCGCGATCCCGAGGCTGCCCCATGGCGATGACCGACGCTCCCGCAGCCCTCGCGGACGGCATCCGCGCCGTCCTGACCGCCGCCTACGGCATGGACGCCACGGTCGGGGAACCCCGGCAGCTGACCGGCGGCGCCAGCCGGCAGGTGTGGGCCGTCGACGCCGACGGCCCGGACGGGAAACCCCTGCCCGTCGTGCTGCGCCGCGACCCGCCCGGGCACGGCGACGCCGCTCGGATGCGCGCGGAGGTGGCGTGCCTGCGGGCCACTGCCGCCGCGGGAGTGCCGGTGCCCACCGTCCTCGCTTCCGGGGACACCGCGCCCGGCATCGACGCCCCGTACCTGATCATGAACAAGGTGGAGGGCGAATCGCTCCCCCGGAAACTGCAGCGGGACCCCGCCTTCGACGAGGTGCGCAACCGTCTCGCCGAGGACATGGGTTTCGTCCTCGGCCTGATCCACCGCACTCCCCTGGACTCTCTCGCCGTGCTCGACGCCACCGACCCGGTGGACGCGCTCGAGGCCACCTATCGTGACCTCGGCGAACCCCGGCCCGCGGTCGAGGTGGGTCTGCGGTGGCTGCGTGACCACCGTCCGCCGTCGCGACCGAGGGCTCTGGTACACGGCGACTTCCGGATCGGGAACCTTCTCGTCGACGGAACGGGAATCCGCGGGGTGCTCGATTGGGAACTCGCCCACCTCGGTGATCCCGTCGAGGACCTCGGCTGGCTGTGCGTGCGGGCGTGGCGGTTCGGCGCGAACGCGCCGGTCGCGGGGATCGGCGCCCGCGACCAGCTCCTGGACGGCTACGAGAAGGCCACCGGGACGAGGCCGTCGTTGCCCGAACTGCACTGGTGGGAAACGTTCGGAACCGTGCGATGGTTGGTGCTGAGCAGGTTTCAGGCCGAACGTCACCTCGGCGGGGCCGAGCGGTCCCTCGAGCTGGCGGCCATCGGACGCCGGGTCTGCGAATCCGAATACGACCTGCTCGACGTTCTCGGACTGCTCGACGCCGCCGCACCCGCTCCCCCACCGGCGCCACCCGGGCGCACCGTGCACGACAGACCCCGCGTTCCGGAGATCCTCGACCTCGTGGCCGGCACTTTGACCGACGACCTCGGACCGGCACTCGACGGAACGCACGAGCGGGAACGGTATCTCCTGCGGATCTGCGTCAACCTCCTGCGCACCGCGGGGCGCGAACTCGACGCCGGAAACGGCGCCGACGCCCTGCTCGACGGCGCCCTCGGTGCGCTCGGATGCACGTCCGAGGCCGAGCTTGCCGCACGGATTCGCGAGGGGGCGCTCGACTACCTCGACGACCGCGTGCGCCGGGCGATCTCGATCGCCGTTGTGGCCCGCCTGCGGGTGGCCAACCCCCGGCACATGAACGCATAGCCTCGAAAGACGGGAAGTGCCCGGC